>JBMYPM010000077.1:0-6333 GCA_049600275.1 Porticoccaceae bacterium
GTGCGAACCCTATATCACCGCCGATGACTCAGCGATTCGCGAGCGCGCCGGTGAAATTATCGAGGGAATAAAAATCCTCAGTGCCATTCTCGGCCATCCCAGCCATATTATGATCGGCATCGAAGATAACAAACCGGAAGCCATCGAAGCACTGGCTCCCCATGTTGAGGGCACTGGTATTTCCGTGGTGGTATTCCCCACCAAATACCCCTCCGGCGGTGAAAAGCAGCTGATCTATATTCTTACCGGCAAGGAGCTGCCCTCCGGCAAACTGCCCGCAGATATAGGTATGGTCTGTATCAATATTGGCACCACCTACGCCATCAAGCGCGCCATTATCAATGGCGAGCCACTGGTATCCAGGGTGACCACTGTCACCGGCGATGCAGTGGGTATCCAGCGCAACTACGATACCTTGATCGGCACCCCGGTCAGTCATCTGCTAACGCACAATGAATACGATGAACAGGCCGGTGGCCGCGTTGTAATGGGCGGGCCAATGATGGGCTTTACCCTGCCCTCCGCAGAGGTGCCTATTGTCAAAACCACCAACTGTATCCTGGCGCCAAGTTACGCAGAAATTCCCGATGACGAGCCGGCCCAGCCCTGCATTCGCTGCGGCATGTGTGCCGAAGCCTGCCCGGCCTCACTGCTGCCGCAACAGTTATTCTGGTATGCCCAGGCAGAGGATCATGAACGCCTGGAAGCCCACAACCTGTTTGACTGCATTGAGTGCGGCGCCTGTTCCTACGTCTGCCCGAGCAATATTCCACTGGTGCAATACTACCGCGCAGCCAAAGGTGAAATACGCCATGCGCGCGCCGAGAAAATTAAATCGGATCACGCCCGAGAACGCTTTGAATTCCACAAAGAGCGTATCGAACAAGCCGAGCGCGAGAAGGAAGAAAAGCGCGCCGCCAGACGTGAAGCAGCACTTAAGGCCAAAGCCAAGGCGCCGGCTGCAAAAACAGCGGACGGAAATACTGATAGCAAACCGGGCTCCTCGGCTGCGGATATTATTGCCGCAGCACAGGCTCGTGCCGCTGCCAAACAGGTCAGCCCTGAAGACCAGCAGGCCAAACTCGAGCGCACTATCGCCGCCACAGAACAACGGCTGCAGGTAGCTGAACAAAAGCTTGCCGAGGCTATTGAAAGCAACAGCGACAAGCAGGCCGTATTGAGTGCCGCCGTCGAGAACACCCGACAAAAGCTTGAGCAGTCAAAAACCAAACTCGCGGAGCTGACAGCATAATGGCTTTTAAACAGGTCACCTCACCCCATGCTCACAGCGCACAAAATACCGCCAAGGTAATGCAGCTGGTACTCTGGGCTACTGTGCCTGGCATACTGGCACTGACTTGGCAGTTTGGCTGGGGCAGCCTAATCAATGTTGCACTGGCAACAGTCACAGCGGTTATCTGCGAAGCTGTTATTGTCAAAATGCGCGGGCGCTCAGTAGCCTTTTACCTCAGCGATTACAGTGCCGTGGTAACCGCCGTGCTGTTGGGACTCTCCCTGCCACCGCTGGCACCCTGGTGGATAGTGGTAGTCGGCAGCGTATTCTCCATCGTAGTCGCCAAACAGCTGTATGGCGGCCTAGGCTACAACCCCTTTAATCCGGCAATGGTCGGCTATGTCGTCCTGCTGATTTCATTCCCCATCCAGATGACTACCTGGGTTGCACCGCTGGCACTGTTACCGGCAGGCGTAACCCATCCCGGCTTTGCCGAATCACTGCAGATTGTCTTTGGCGGATACAGTCCTGTGGATGGCGTAACAGGCGCCACACCTCTGGATGTGTTTAAGCACAGCAGCGGACTGCTGGTAGACCAGGTCTATGATCGCGAGCCACTGTTTAACCAGGCAATGTTTGCCGGTGCCGGCTGGGAATGGGTCAATATCGCCTTTCTAGCTGGTGGTTTGGTACTTCTATCCAACCGTATTTTTACCTGGCATGGCCCTGTCGGTATGCTCAGTGCCCTGGCACTGATGTCAGTGATCTTCTATGACTCCGGCAGCTCCACCAGCCCCGGCACAGCGCTAATGCACCTGTTTAGCGGCGCAGCCATGTTCGGCGCATTCTTTATTCTTACCGACCCGGTTTCATCCGCAGTCAGCAACCGCGGGCGATTGATTTACGGTGCCCTGATCGGTGTCCTGGTCTACATAATCCGCGCCTGGGGCAACTACCCGGATGCAGTTGCCTTCGCCGTATTGATTGCCAATTTTGCCGCGCCCTTTATCGACAACTACACTTTGCCGCGCACTTACGGACATACCGACCGCCGCCGGGCAACCGAAAAAGAGGAAGGCTAATGATTTTTAAATCAATCGGGTTTAACAGCGTCGTCCTCGCCATCTTTGCGTTGATAACAGCAATTATACTGGCCACCACCAACGACCTGACTCGCGATCGCATTGCCGACTCCGAGCGTCGCGCAGCGCAGCGCGCACTGCTGGAAATTATTCCCCTGGAACGCCACAACAATGATATGTTGATGGATGTGCAACCTGTGCCGCAACAGTACTGGGCCATGCTCGGACTGAAAAAAGGCGGTAATATTCATATCGCCCGGGATAACGGCCAGCCAGTTGCGGCGATTATTCCCGCCGTTACCCCGGACGGGTACAGCGGTGATATATCCATGATTGTCGGCATTAACTTCGACGGCACTATCGCCGGCGTGCGGGTAGTAGAACACCGTGAAACACCGGGCCTGGGCGACAAGGTCGACCTGCAAAAGAGCGACTGGATTCTCGACTTTAATGGCAAGTCACTGGTCAATCCAAACAGCGATGGCTGGAACGTTAAAAAGGAGGGCGGTGAATTCGATCAATTTACCGGCGCCACGATTACACCCCGCGCGGTGGTCTACCAAATCCTGAAAACTCTGCAATACTTTAATGATGATCGTCAGCGATTATTAGATAACAGCGCAATAGAAACTCAACAGGCAGTCCAATGAGCGAAGTCAGTATTTCTGAAGTCACCAAAAACGGTCTCTGGAACAATAACCCGGCACTGGTACAGTTGCTCGGTCTCTGCCCGCTGCTGGCGGTAACCGGCACCGTAGTCAATGCTCTGGGTCTGGGCATTGCCACCATGATGGTACTGATTGGCTCAAACTGCATTGTCTCGCTGATACGCAACCATGTTAGCGATGCTGTCAGGCTGCCCGCCTTTGTCATTATTATCGCCGCCTTTGTAACCTGCGCCGAACTGCTAATGAAAGCCTACACCTACGACCTGTATCAAATTCTCGGTATCTTTATCCCACTGATTGTTACCAACTGTGCCATCCTCGGACGTGCAGAAGCTTTCGCCAGCAAACACTCTATAGGTTACGCCGCGCTGGATGGCGTAATGATGGGCCTAGGCTTCCTGTTAGTACTGGTCATGCTCGGCGCCATTCGCGAGCTGTTTGGCCAGGGAACACTGTTCGATAATATGCACCTGCTGTTTGGCTCCATGGCCGAATCCTGGACAGTGCAGCCCTTTGGCGAAAGCTACAGTTTCCTGGTAGTAATAC
This sequence comes from Porticoccaceae bacterium, assembly GCA_049600275.1. Taxonomy (GTDB): domain Bacteria; phylum Pseudomonadota; class Gammaproteobacteria; order Pseudomonadales; family Porticoccaceae; genus HTCC2207. The sequence goes on from JBMYPM010000077.1 coordinate 3,531, forward strand.
TGCCCCCCGGCGCATTCCTGGTTACCGGCCTGTTAATCGCCGGCAAAAACAGTATCGATGCAGTGATAAAACGCCGTGCCGACGCCCAGAAGGATCGCCCGGTTAAAGGTGCCAAAAGAATTAGGACAACAGGTAATATCGCTTAGGGTTAAGAGATAACCAGGACTTGATATAAGTTTCAGCGGTACCTGAATGGAGAAGTAAATAGCACAGAGGATAGTGGCTAAATGAATAAAACCGGCGCATGGTTAATCCGTTATTCCCTGGAACAACTCGGCATTACCCATACCTTTGGTATCCCCGGCATTGCCAATGCAGAAATTTACCACGAGCTGGACCAGTCAAGCCAAATCACCCCCCACCTGGTGAACCATGAAATGAGCGCCGCCTATATGGCCGACGCTCTCAGTAGAACCAGTGCCGACAGTATTGGCGCCATGATTATTGTCTCCGGCGCAGGCATAACCCATAGCGCCAGCGGCCTAGGTGAAGCCCTTCTCGCCGGCGTCCCCATGCTGGTTATTGCCGGCAGTACAGATCATCAAGACAGTATCGACCAGCAAAAACTCCTGGAGCCACTGACCAAAGCCAGCTTTACCATCAGCGAGCAACAGCAAATCATCGAAACATTATTTAACGCCCACCGGCTTGCCACCAGCGCCAAACCGGGCCCTGTCTGTATTCATATACCACTGAGCCTGCAGATCGCCGTCGCAGATATCGACGAAACTCTCATCAACAAAACCTGGCCAATCCATCTATCCGCCGCCAACCAGGACGAACTGCAATACAGTGATGCCGATATCAGCGCCGCCGCCAAATATCTACTCGAAGCCAAGCACCCGGGAATCCTTGTAGGCTGGGGCGCCGTCGATGCCCAACCAGAACTAATCGCCCTCGCCGAACAGCTCGGCGCACCGGTCAGCACCACCCTCTCCGGTATCAGCAGCTTTCCCGCCAGACACCCACTGCATGCCGGCATGATCTTTGGTCCCGCCGCCGTCCCGAGCGCACAAAATGCCTTTGAGAACTGCGACTGCCTGCTCGCCATCGGCACCAGCTTTAGCCAGGTCGATACCGCCAGTAACAGCGCCATACCGCCACAAAAGCTAATTCATATAGACAGCGACAAGCAGGTCTTTAATCGCGCCTACCCGGCCATACAGACATTGTGCGGCGAGCCACAACAAATCCTTACCAGCCTGCTCTACAAGCTCCAGGAATACCAGAGAGAACCGGCAAAAAATGACAACCTCTGCGCCGCTATCGCCAGCGATAAGGCGGCCTTTAAAAATGAGTGGCACAGCCATAACAGTAAAGAGCGGGTAAACCCCGCGCTGTTTTTCGACAAGCTGCAAACAGCTATTAATGAAGATGCGATTATCGTCACCGACGATGGCAACCACTGTTTTCTTACCGCAGAGCTCATGTCCATCAATAACCCGCGAGGTTTTATCTCCCCCTCAAACTCAAATGCCATGGGCTACTGTGTGCCCGCTGTAAATGCCGCCAAACTGGTCAACCCCGATAAACAGGTAATCGGTATAGTGGGTGATGGCGCCATGTTGATTAGTGGTATGGAAGCACTGGTCGCCGTGCGTGAAAAACTTGGCACAATTTATATGATTTTTAATGATGGTCATCTCTCGCGCATCTCCCACAGCCAGGAGATCGCCTACAACCAGAAAACCTGCACTCAACTGGGCAACGTAAACTGGGGCGCCTTTGCCGACGCAATCGAATGCGGTTATTTTGCCATTAAAAATAACCATGAGATCGACACCACCCTGCGCCGCGCACTGGAAACCGCCGCCCATGGCCAACCGGTATTTGTCGATATCAGTATCGACTACTCAAAACGCAGCAGCTATGTGGAAGCGGTTGAAAAAGCCATATTGGCAGGATTTTCCGGAAGGGATAAATTAAGGCTGGTCAGCCGTGCAATAGTGCGCAAGATTATGAGTTAGCGAGCTAATAGGACTCCAGATCCCTATCAAATAGAGCATCCATATCCCGAAACGCCTTGAACTCCAGATAATTTCCACTGGGATCACAGACAAATAATGTTGCCTGCTCCCCCTTGCGACCCTTAAAGCGAATAGAGGGTTCAATCGCAAACTCCACAGCCAGATCTACAAGCTTCGCTACCAATAGCTGATAATGATCCCAGTCCAAAATCAAACCAAAGTGCGACGCCGGAACCGCCTGGCCATCCACAGCATTGGTTGCTGCCATCGGGTGAGCTTCGGTGGCTACCAGATGGGCAACTATCTGGTGGCCATAGAAATCGAAGTCGATCCAGCGGTCGGATTCACGGCCGGTTTTACAGCCCAGGATATCGCAGTAGAAAGTGCGTGCGGCCTCCAGGTCGGTGACCGGGAAGGCCAAGTGAAAACGCGGGTAGTTTGGCTTTTGCATAGGCTTCTTTAAATAATTATGGAGCCTTTATCTTAGCACTGACTTTAAGGAATTACCGTTTGTCGAAAAGATGGGTAGATTGTTTGATACAGCGCATTGGGTGGGCTATTTTTACGTGATCAAGTTTTGTCCTATACGACAATTTGGAGAAATGGTTTTTAAACTTTCTAATCAAAAATCAACCAAAGGAAAATTGAAAATGGACGTTTTTATAGTAAACAAAAATGCTCAAGCCAATGGAGATCATGAGGTTCACAATACATCAACAGGTTGTTCATTAATGCCAAATATTGAGAACCAAGTTGATCTAGGGTCCCACAACTCTTGCCATGGTGCTGTTGCAAAGGCAAAAAGTGAATGGCCACAAGATAGGATCAATGGCTGT
>JBMYPM010000078.1:0-6288 GCA_049600275.1 Porticoccaceae bacterium
TCAAAGAATCCAACGGTGGTATAACCCTCACCACTGGACTGGACATCCACTGCCTCGTCGGCACGATAAGCTTCACCGAGGTTTACCGCACCGTCGTCGTGATAGGCAACGCCCTCACCACCGTAGTCATAGTCGGATGCCCAGAGTCGGCCATTGGGGGCCAGGCTGTCCAGGGCATGCTCCCCTTCACCATTGGTGGGCACTGGCATTGGGCTGCCATGGAAAGGACCCGGCGGAATTTCCGGAAGATCTTCCAGCGGTGCTACTGAACTGGTGTGGCTGATGGCTACACGGTAGGTATTGGCACCATTGCGCTCTACACCCTCACCTATAACACCAGTCATACCATAGTTTTCACCGTCCGTTGCAGGCAGAGTTCCAATAAGGTGTGCAGAACCACTCCAGGGGCGCAGTGCGATATCGCCGCTGGGCAGTTCGAGCCACTTGAATTTTTGATTAACGCCAATTTTATTGGCGGTAGCAAGCAGTGGCTGACCGTAGTCGCTAACCGTAAGATACTTGCCATTAGAGGCACGCAGGGCAACCGAACCATCATCACCGGCATCGATAACCACAAATTCATCACCGCCAATACCATCGTAATCACGGTCATCGGCAATCACCTGTAGAAACTCATCCAGTCTCAGGAAGGCTTCATCGGCACGACTGTAAAGACCTATTGTCTGGTCAAAGGCGATAGTTGGCGAGCCATTGGCCGGCCATGTAGTCGTTGGATTTTCCGGGCGCCATGTAGTGCCATAGCTGTCCAGATAGCCTTTAAAGCGATCCAGCTCGAGATCATTGGCACCTAGCCATTCAAACTGTGTCCAGCCAATATGATGGCTTTCAAATACTTCGTTGTAACCATTTTTGGTATCGCCCGGATGGAACTCGGTACACATCAGTGCCGGATATTTTGTGCTGGTTTCAAAGGCTGCGATAGTGCTCTCGACCTCAGGCAGGTTCCAATAGGCGTGGAAAGCAAATCCGGCATTATTCCAGATACCGGGGAATTCCTCAGCCAGGCCGTCGGCGCCAGCGATTGCCTGGGAGCCGCCGAAGAACGACATAAAGGAGCCCAACAGAACCATGGTATCCGGTGCTACAGAGCGAATAGTTCGGTACATATCCGCCTGTCTTGCCCAGTCCACAGAGGTCCAGTTACCGTTAACACCACTGACCGGTTCATTGTGCGCCTCGAAGATTACATGGGTTTCGTCGGCATATTTTGCGCCGTAGAGCTCCCAGAATGCGAGGGTCTTTTCCATGCTGTGAATTGCGCCGTTCTCACCGTTATTACCCATGGTAATAATCAGGTACATTTTGGCATCGCGGGTCAGTTGCACTAGCTCGTCGGCGAGCGCTTCATTGATTCCCGCAGGGTCGGGGTTCTGCGCGGCATCACCCTCGAGATAGACGTGAACTGTATTAAAGCCGTAGTCGTTGACCAGTGATTCCATCTGCGCAGCAGTGGGCATATTGGCCTCAATACTGCCGTAGGGGTCACCGCCATCAAAGGACAGGCTGACACCGCGCAGGGCGGTATTCAGGTCTGTGCGGATCACGTTGTAACCCAGCGACTTATCGATATGCGGACGACCGCGGACAGTGACATCGTCCAGCGTCAGGTCAACAATTTCACCCAGAGGGCCATCGTTATCTTCAGCGCTGGTATCAATGATATTTTCAGGCATCTCCAAAAATTCATTGTTATTTTTAACGCCACAACCAGCCAGAGCCAGTATGCCAACGGCTAATAGGGAATTTCTGGCGATGATGCCGAGCCCAAAAGCCCCAGGTTTAGTGTGATTGTCTAGCATTAATGTTCCCCCAAAATATATTTGTGGCCTTTTGCTGGCCATCTCAGCCCTAGGGCTTTAATTTTTTATTCTCGCGCGCTGGATCGTCTTTTTAGAATGAGTAGCGCATACCAAAGTTGTAACGTGCATGACCGACTGCATATTCCCGCAACTGATAGGTAGAGCGGCCGTGGATGCGCTGATCTTCCTCAGTCAGGTTAATACCCTCGATAAACACTGAAAACTGGTCGCTGATTTCATAGCTAATATTCATATCCAGCTGGTAATACTCTTCAACAAACATTGGATCGCGCGCCGCTGAAGAGAGGAACTGTTCACGCCAGTTGAGGGCCATTCTGGCCTGCAAACCGTTTTTATCGTAGAACGCAACCAGGTTAGCGGTATTACTCATACCGGGAACAACCCACTGCTCTTCATTGAGATTAATATCGTATTCAAGGTCACCATCAACAATGGTGTAGTTGGCCTGAAAACCAAAACCGCTGTCGCCAAAGGTGTGCTGAGCCATTAACTCCAGGCCTTTTACCTTAGTCTCGCGCTGATTTATTGGAATAGTGATATCGAAGATAGCCACCGGATCACCCTCCAAGCCGGTGACAACTACCTCGAGATCCTCGCCCTCACCGGTCACTACAACGCCCGGCTCAGAGGCATAATTTTCCGCGTAATACTCATTGAGATCGCCAAGATCAAAATCAAATCGCGGATCGCCGCCGGTCAGCTCCTCGACCGCCTGATTGAACAGATCACTTTCGATAGGAGTAAAGAGGTCGCTGAAAAGAGGCTGGTTTTCAAAGGTGTTACTGACAATAAAGTTATCGACATCCTTAGCCCAGAAACCCGCCGAGATGTAGCTGCCTTCATCGTAGTACCACTCCAGAGAGAGATCGAAATTGGTCGACTCCATAGGTAATAGCTGCGGGTTACCCCTGCGACCACCGCCACCATCTGCACCCAGATAGTCAATAATCAATGCGCCCTTAAGGTCGTTATAGACCGGTCTGGTAACAGATAAACTGTAGGAGGCACGTAAAATCAGGTCATCGACAAGCTCGATATCAAAATCCAAACTTGGCAGGAGCATGCTGTAGGCACCGTCAATTTCAGAGAATCCGCGGATGGTGTTACCCGCCTCATCTTTCTGCTGGTAGAGATTAAAGCGGTTGTCGACAATGCTCCACTCAACTCGGTCATAGAGTGGTACCAGCGCCTCAGAGTGAACCTCGGTCTCTTCATAGCGCATACCGAAGAAAACATTTACCGGTCGATCGATAAAATCGCCAACCCAGTGAGTCTGGAGATACATGGAGTTAGAGGTTTCAACGGTGATCTCATCGAGATCAAAATTATAGGATGGGCAGAATCCAGTGAGACAGGGACCGCCATCATCGACCACATCACCGTGGGCGCCGTCGCGCAATAACTGCTCGGCGCGATCGATCAGTGCCTGGAAATCCCAGGTGAAAAACTCGGTTACCTGACGTGGGTCATCACTGCCCTCAATACCATCAAACACGCCATCAATAGTATCTACCGTCAGCAAGTCGGCAATATCGCCCGGTGTACCTACACCACTCCAGGCGTTACGGCCAACCCCTTTGGACTGCCCGCGGTTGGTCACCTCGACAGTGGCCATACCAAAGCTGATGCTATGCCCCTGATCGAAGATATATTCGCCATCAAACTGCAGCTGTTCAACATCCATACGGTTGTTAAAGCTGCCAAATGAGCTGCCCGAAAGCTGCATATCATTGGCGTCTACCTGATCGATTCTAGAGATCTGGTTATAGGAATTTCGCTCACCCAACTGCACTTCCAGAACCGGCATACCAGTGGCACTAAAATAGCCCGAAGTGGTAATACGATTTAGGGCGGCAACAGCCATAGAACCGCCGGAGCCATGCTTGCTGTTGGGGCGCGATTCACCGCTGGACTTATGGTAATCAAGATTTAGGGTCAGGTGGTCGCTGGCCTGCCATTCAAGGTTAAAGCCGGCAGATTTGTTCTCATCGATAGACGCGTAAAGACCTACACCCTGCAAGTTATCCTGCGCACAGCCAACCTGGGTATAGCTGGTTGGCGACCAGATATTGCCCTCTTGAATCCACTCACTCTCTCGGGTGGCACAGCCGGGATCAAACCAGGCCGACAAATCCTGATGCTGAGTATTAATCTGGTTCTCAGCATAGGTGTAGTCCAGTGTTCCGGTCAGTGTTTCCGTGGGTCGCCACTGAAAGGTCAGCTGACCATTAACACGTTCACGGTGAAAATCATCGAGGTTGTACTGAATATTGGTCGGGATTGCATAGATACCATCAGACACTTCATCGGGGAAGTTAATCGCCGATGGATCACCGACTGGAATCGAGCCCCATTCAGCATCCCTTACTTCATTATCCATATCTTCCTGAGTAACAAAGTTTCTACCCATAAAGTTCTGGGTAGTCGCCGACTGGGTTCCGCCGTCGCGCTGCTGGCTGCTCAATGACAGTGCTATACCGACAGTGTCCTCGGCGAAGGTCTGGCTAAACAGACCGGCAAATTCTGGACTGACGCTATTGCCTTTGCGGGTGCCGGGATCGTGAACGCCCTTGGCACTGACCACTGCTCGAAAGCCGGGCATCTCCAGTGGCTTGCTAGTCTTTACATTGACCACCGCACCAATACCGCCGGTTGCCACATTGGCGCGGCCGGACTTATAGACCTCAACGGCAGAGATACCTTCGGAGGCAATATTGCCGAAATCAAAAGAGCGACCGCCGGTGGTGGGCATCTGGCGACTGTTAAAGGTAACGATATTAAAGTCCGGGCCAAATCCTCGAACCGTGATCTTGGAGCCTTCGCCGCGATCGCGCTCAATGGCAACACCGGTAATACGCTGCAGGGATTCAGCCAGGTTGGTGTCGGGGAATTTACCAATATCTTCCGCAGAGATACCATCGACAATACCTTTGGCATCTCGTTTGATATCCATGGAACGCTGCAAGCTCGCCCTGATACCGGTGACCACAACCTCTTCCATCAATTGATCAGAATCGTTCTGGTTATCTGTATCAGTTTCCTGAGCACTGACGCTAGCGGCTACTGCCAGGGCAATACTCCCGGCCAGCAACTGTCGCTTGAATTGCGCTTTATGAATCATAATTTTTCCCCACTCGTACTACTTTTTTTATCGTTATATTCTGTTTTTATAGCTCTGCTCTAATAGCCCTGCTTTTAAGGCGCCGATTATTTTCTTGTCAACCGAATCCAGTTGATATTGATCGGTCCCCCGAGGAAGTCGAAGCGCATAATCTGTTCACCTGCAACCAACTCCACTTCCGCGCTCTGGGTGATCCACTCCTGCCAACCGCCGGTTCTTAACAATGTCTGGGTATCTACCACCACACCACCGATCGTATTATCAAAGCCGAGGGAGTCCATATCACTGGCCACTCGATACTCAATCAGGTAGGTGCCCGCAGAGGGAACAATAATGCTGTATTCAACAAAGTCGCCCTCATCGATATAACCAATATTCTGGCCGCCATCATCGTCGGTGGTATCTTCGAGAGAGATACCACTCTCATCGTCAAAGTCTTCCGCCTGAACAAAGATTTCGGTAATTGGCGGCAACAGTTCGAACCAGTTTAAATTCTGCCCGTCACCGAGGAAGTCGATGCGCAGCGTGTAAAGCCCCACCACCAGATCAAATTGCGCTGAGGTGATGGTTGTCCAGTTCTGCCAGTCACCGGTGTCCGGAATCTCCTGCTGATCAACCACCACACCGTCGATAGACACTTCAAATCCTGCACTGCCGCCGGCGCTGGCAACGCGATAGTCAATGCTATAGGGGCCAATGCCCGGCGCGTCGATGCTGTAGACCAGATAATCACCGGCACCCACAAAGGCTATATTCTGACCGCCGCCCTCATCGAGGGTATCCTCAATACCGGCACCAGAGGCGCTGAGATAAGCCTCGGCTTCGTAGCGAATGGGTTCGGCCTTTGGCGCAGCCTCAGACTGCAGACCCAGCGGGCCCTGCACACAGCCTTCAGAGTTGATACAGCTGAGCTGAATATTATCCAGATGAATAAGCGCGCCGCCCTCTATATCGAGCGTCATCAGTGAGGTAACCGCTTTAATATCCAGAGGCATTTCCACCCCCTCAACGACCGCGGGATTATTGACCAGGTCGACCACTGGAACGCTATAGCTGGCCCATTCGTCGAGAACCAGTTCAGCCAGAAAAACACCTTTTCCATCAACGCCGGACTGCATACTGATTTCGAGGCTCTCAACATTGGTTTTGGCGCTATCGATATACATATCGAAACTTAAAGTAACGTCCAAACCGATCAGCTCAACAGCTTCACCTAGAGAACACCACTTACGTTCTCGCTGATGGGCCTCAGGATATTTTCCCTCAATCTTTTTCACTAGAAGTGGATAAACGGAAGTCCTGATTTTGTATGTAATGCCAGACTTT
>JBMYPM010000079.1:0-6207 GCA_049600275.1 Porticoccaceae bacterium
ATTCTCGAAAAAGCGCTCCCGCCAGTGCTGAAGTGTTGTAGCGTAATGGGGGCCAATATCCTCAAGGTGAAACAGGCGCATATCCGTAGCCTGTTTTACTGAATCAGCAATGGCGCTGACCGAGGGAATAAACCCGCCGGGAAAAATAAATCTCTGTATAAAATCCACCGAGTTAATCGCCTGGTCATAGAACTGGTCGGCAATAGTGATCGCCTGGATCAGCATAATCCCCTCGGGCTTGAGCAGTGAGCTGCACTTGGCGAAATAGGTATCCAGGTACTGGTGGCCCACAGCTTCAATCATTTCAATGGAGACCAATTTATCGTACTGACCCTCAAGGTTGCGATAGTCTTCCATCAACAGAGTAATTTTATCTTCAAGGCCAGCCGCGGCAACACGGCTTGCCGCCATTGCATGCTGTTCTTTGGAGATGGTTGTGGTTGTGACTCTGCAGCCGTAGTGGCTGGCAGCGTAGATCGCAAAACCACCCCAGCCGGTACCGATCTCAATCACATGATCTTCGCTGCTCAGCTGCAGTTTGTCACAGATACGCTTAAGCTTGGCAACAGAGGCCTCTTCAAGGGTAGATTCGGGCTTGGGATAGTAGGCGCTGGAATACATCATGGTGGGATCGAGAAACAACTCAAACATCTCGTTACCCAGGTCGTAATGGGCTTCTATATTGCGACGGCTGCCACTCTGGGTATTGCGATTCAGCCAGTGACCAACACGCAACAGCGGCGCCTTAAACCAGGTTAGACCGCCCTCGACCGCCTCCATCACATGGCGATTGCGCACCATAATACGCACCAGTGTTGTCAGATCGCTGCAGGTCCAGCAACCCTGCATATAGGACTCGCCGGCCGCTACTGTGCCACCAAAGGCGAGATCGGAATAAAAGCGCTGGTCGATTACCTTGATATCCACACACAGCTTGCTGCTGTTGTCGGAGGAGCCAAATATTGCTTCGCCACTGCTATCGGTAATGCGTATCTGGCCACAGCTTATCTTTGCAAATCGTTCCATCACGCCTTTGCGTGCAAACTGGTCTATCCAACGGGGACGGGTCGAGGTGATTTGCCGGGAGATATCTGTGCTCACTTTAGGACTCTCTCTTATTATTTTGCTGGTGTTCGCCGCCATGACCTAAAAACGGAACGCGCTTTAACCAGATTTTTAGCGCCTGCCAATATATAGCTGCTGTGACCTTAACAGTCATCAGCGGTAACCGGAAGAGTTGTTTTGCCAGATTTGCCGAGTTTATGGGGTTTGCCTGCATGGCCAATTCCACATCAAAAACCCGCTGCCCCTGGCGGTAATTTTGCATCTTTACCATTAACTGCTGACCTGGCGGGGAAAATTCAAAGCTGTAGTGCATATCCATAGGCATAAACGGCGATACGGTAAATCGCTTTTCTGTGCTGTAGTGAAGATTATCCCCTGCAATCCCGAGCTCAACAGTTTCATTATCCGAGAGTACATAACAGTAGCGCTCACCCCAGGGAGTATTGGTGACCTCTGCAACTATGCTGTGCAGGGTTTTGCCGTCGGCGTTATAGCAGTAGTAAAAACTGACCGGATTGGATTTATAAAACAGGTAGCGAAGATTAGTTAACAGCCGAATGGGGCCCGAAGGCCTGCTGCCGGTTTTCTCGTTAACCAGCTCGCGTATGGATTCAGCGAGAGGTTGATCCGGATTGCCGCTGTGGTCGGCGCGATTAAACCAGGCAAAGTTTAAACCCTTGGCGGACCACAACCAGTATTTATCAAACAGGGTTTCCACTTCATCCAGGTCCAGGTAGAGCATAAACAACTGGTAGCGAAACCTGTTGACCGCCGGCATATGTCGACAGTGGCCGATGGTGCCAGTGTAGAGTCGACTGTTAATGCCAGATTGCATATTTTTTACCTATGACGCTTATTAAAGTGATCCAGGGCATCCAGCGCACTGACCACACCATCCTCATGAAAACCATAGCGCCAGTAAGCGCCACAGTAGAAGGTGCGCTCTGTATTAATCTCGGCCTGGCGCGCCTGTGCAGCGACAGATTCCGGCGTGTATACAGGGTGCTGGTAGTTCATACGTCTTAACACTTTACTCTGGTCAATGGCGTCGCTGTTGTTTAAGGTTACGCAAAATTGCTCCGGGCAATCAAAGCCCTGCAAAATATTCATATTGTAAGTGACAGGCACCCTGCCCTGCTCACCCTCTAAAAGATGATAATTCCAGGCAGCCCAGACACGCTTGCGAACAGGCATAACCGACTTATCCGTATGTAACAGCACCTCGTTATCCTGATAGGTAATTGCACCCAATACCTGCTGCTCGGCTTTGCTGGGATCGGCGAGCATAGCCAGCGCCTGGTCGCTATGGCAGGCCATAAATACCGCATCAAAATGCTCTTCACCTACGGAGCTGGTGATCAGCACACCGGTCTCTGTACGCTGAACCTTTTCAACCGGCGTGGAAAGCCTGATTTTATCTTTAAAGGATGCGGTTAGCGCTGTCGCATAGGTTTTTGAGCCGCCTTTAATCACATACCAGTCGGGTCGATCGTTGACACTGAGCAAGCCGTGATTCTGGAAAAAACGAATCAGGTAACGAGCCGGAAATTGATACATTACCTGCAGATCCGCCGACCAGACAGCTGCGGCCATAGGGATCAGGTACAGATCAATAAATACCTGGCTGTAGTTGCCGCGCTTTAGATATTCGCCGAGGGTAATATCGTCAATATCCTCGGTGACCAGCGCACTGGCCTCTTTGTTAAAGCGCAGTATCTCAAAGATCATTTTCCAGAACGAGGGACGCCACAGGTTGCGTCGCTGGGCAAACAGGCTGTTCAGGGTTGAACCCATATATTCAAGCCCGGTCTTTTCGCACTTAACCCCAAAGCTCATGGTTGAGAGCTGCTCCTCCACCCCCAGTTCGGCGAGCAACTTAATAAAATTGGGATAGGTTTTATGGTTAAACACAATAAAGCCCGAGTCGACTCTATAGGTTTTACCATTGGATTCTATATCGTGGGTGTGGGTGTGGCCGCCAATATAGTTATTGGCCTCAAATACAGTAATCTCATGTTCTTTGTTCAGATGATAGGCGGCGACATTGCCGGAGATACCTGTGCCAATAACTGCAATTTTCATGTTTTTATTTTCGCTTTTTTCTTTTTTTACTTGTTGCTGTTTCTAATTTTTTTCTGTGCCCGCAATCTGGTGTGGCGCTTTTTCCAGCAGTTGAGAATTGTATCCAAGACTGGCGATAAATTGTTCTAATTCACTGTACAGCTGCGCCGGTATCTCAGGCGTGCGAGCCATTATCCACACATAGTCGCGCTTATTGCGGCCAATAACCGTGTATTGATAGTCCGCATCCAGGTAGACAATACGGTAGTCAGCCTTAATTGGCCATAAAAACTGCATGCCCCATTCGGCATTGGTCTGGGTATCTTTTATAAAGCCACGGGGGTGATAGACCTTTTTCTCACCATCAAAGGCATTGGCATTAAAGCTAAAGGTTGTGGCAATAGTGCCATCGGCTTCAAGGCGATAGGATTCAACGGGATTATGGGCGCCCTTCTCGAGAAAGGTGGGGATATTGGCAATCACATACCAGTCGCCCATAAAGCGCTGTATATCTACGTAGTCTACGGTGGCCATGGGCCGCTGCGAACTGCAGCCAACCAACAAAAACAGCACCGCAATGATTGTCAGCTTCACCTGTTGAATCATAAATACTCTCCAGTAGATCGTTGCTTGGTCGCAACGCGTTGATAGCGAAGAAGCCCACCGATCTGCAATTTCGACTCGAGGGACAGCCAGTTTCCAGCGGCATCATACTGCAGTCGCACATCGGCTTTCGGACCGGCAATCAGCATATGGGTGATATTATCCTGGGCAGAGACTGTGCGGCTTATCTCAACTGGCAGATACTCGCCGGATTCGGCATTGAGCAGATAGTCAGCGTCCAGAAGCCTGGGGTCCCAGTAGGCAAAACCTCGTGCACAGCCCTCAATGGTTTCCGATCCCTCTGTATGCTCAACCACCAGTCCAGCGGTATCGGTTACCGCATTAACACTAAGGTTTTTACCCTGCTTTTCGGTTTGGCTACTTAGAGAGACCAGGCATCCAGCTTCCCATACTTCATTGGCCTGGTGACGGTATGTGATTTTTTTGACCATTAGAACGGTGAAATCCAGGCTCATGGTCGAGGAGACCAATAATTTTTCACCCTGTTGTTGCAGAAGAAAACTATGGCTGCCAACTTCACGATCATTGAGAAAAACCCTGAAGTCGATAGTTTTCCCTATTGTCGCGGAATCATCTACAGGCTTGTCACTTGCAACTGCATCGCTAATCTGCAAAAGGAGCATTAGCAAAATGCCAGTTAAAAGCCGGACCATCAGATATCTCCGTCAATATTTACTCTTGGTTTCCATGGGAAAAAGGCATTGGTGCAATCTATATAAGCCTGGTAATCAGGTCTGCGCTCAGTAATGCCATTTTCCATATTGCCAACGCCGGAGAACTTCATCAGCAGGTAGGTCATTATCAAAGGAGCGCCAAGTATCCAGACCGATGCAGTTGGAATGGCAAATATAAACCAGGCCCACCAGATGCAAAACTCACCAAAGTAATTGGGGTGACGACAGTAGCGCCAGAGACCGGTAGTCAGGGTTTTGCTGTCCTGGATTACTTTCTTGTTGAATGCGTGCAACTGGTTGTCTGCGACAGTTTCAAAGACCAGGCCAAACAGCCACAGAGCAACACCTGCACTGTGCCACAGGTTCCAGGTAATAGCAGTTTCAGCAGTGCCCCCCGCATCAAAGACGGGAACGAAGATGGTGCTGATTATCCAGGCAATAAAGCCCTGAAAGATAAAAATCAGGTAGAGACTTTTTAAGCCAAAATTCGGGGAATTACGCTTGCGAATAACCTGGTAACGGCGATCCTCTGGCTGATTGCGCCCACGCACCATAAGGAAAAAGGTAAGGCGAAAAGCCCAGATAGAGACCATTAACAACATCACCAGGCTTACTGTGCTCTCAATACCTGTGTGATAAGCATAAGTAGAGGCCGCCGCCAGGGATAACAGGGACCATATATAGTCGACAATACTGACATCATCTATCGCCAGGCTGATAAGCCAGGTGGTAAAGGCAACCAAGAGCAGGACAGGGGCGGCCTGCAGCATAAGGTCAAAATTGATGCTTAGTATTAAATTCATTGTGTTTCGCCCTCAATTTGGCTAATTCCGTTTATTTTTTCTGCCAACCACAAAATTAATGGCATCAGTATGGCCCAGCCACATGACAGGGCAATTAATGCACGCTGGTTATCGAGAAATTCAACCGCGCCGAGTTTTTCACCAGCGATAAATGCCATGGGACCAAATATTGCCCCCATCAACACTGCTAATAACCAGCGATTTTTCATCCAGGCCATTGAAACGTTGATAGTGGTCGCAAACAGCGCCCACATAATAACCAGCCAGTAAGGTGCCAGGCTACTGCCCAGGGATGACCCGGCGTAGGCTAACCACTGCTGGGATAGCAGCAGTGTCTCCCAGGAAAAACCGATAATAACTGCTGCAAGAACCAGGTAGAGCTCAGCGCGAAGATTTGCCACTCTGAAAAGATGAATGGCGATTAGCAGCACTGCGACTGTCGAGCCGAGCAGGGACATATCTGTGGCAGCGCCCACAACACAGGCAAGCCAACCGATATGAAACAGAGCAAAATTAAAAACCAGATTCACAGGGCAACCCCGGCACTTTTTCTTCTCCCCTTGTTACGCCCTGAAATCACAAAAGGATCATTTGCTGAATTGTTAGCAATGGGGCATGTGACGCAGTTTACAAAAAAAGCCAATCAGCGCTTTAAGCGGCGCGCCTGTTCAAGTTTTTCACTGGTGTTTTGACGTGCAACAGCACTCTTTTTAACCAGCACATAGGTGGCACCCAGCCCACCATGATGTTTCTGGGCGGTATGGAAGGCCAGTACCTGGTCAAACTGCTTTAACCAGTGATTGACGCAGCTTTTCAGGATTGCCGGGCGTTCGCGCCCCTCACCCTTGCCATGGGTTATCAGTGCGCAGCGCACCCCATGCTTCTGGCAGTCATCGACAAAACGCCATAGTGCCGTGCGCGCCTGCTCGACGCTATGGCGGTGCAGGTCGAGTCGCGATTGAATTTCATATTTGCCCATA
>JBMYPM010000080.1:0-6129 GCA_049600275.1 Porticoccaceae bacterium
CGCTCATGAGCCGGGGCTGCCCGGGCAGTGACCAGCGCTGTGCGAATCGGGCATTCATCAGCGGGGAATTCAGCCTGCAGGCTGTGCAGTGTCTGCAGAAAGTTTTTAAAGGGACCAGGATCCATTGGCATGCGCGCGGAAGCTTTTTCATTTTCGGTAAAGGCATCCAGTCCGCGCTCTTTAAAGATGCGCTCTGAGGCATCGGAGAACAACACTGCATCACCATCAAAGGCAAAACGCAGCTCATCTGAGGCATTACTGGAGCCGCTCTGGGATGGCAGTAGGGTTGCCGCCGCCATTCCACTATCCAGTGCGCTGCGCACATCCTGGGCGTGGGTCGAGAGAAATAAATGGCAGGCAAAAGCCGAGACATACCTGTAGGGAGACTTGCCCCCGGAAAACGCTGCCCGGGTAATATTTAAACCGTGGTGGGCAATAGAATTAAACACGCGTAAACCAGTATCCGCCGAATTGCGCGACAGCAGGATTACTTCTACCCGTGGCTCACCGCCAAGCTTCTCATTGATGCGCAACAGCTTGGTAACCAGTGGAAAAGCTTCTCCCGGTTCAAGAATATCCTCTTCATGCTCACGCTGGTAGTTGGCGTAGGCAGCAACGCCCTGGGTTTCGTAGATCTCATGACCCTCACGCATATCAAACAGTGCGGTTGAGGAGATCGCTATTACCAGCTTGGGTCCATTGGCCATAATTTGCCTGCCGGATTAACCGGCATTTTCCTCCGTAATATCAGTACCAGCCCGGGCGCTTTGTTCATCGGCAAAGTACTCCCTGGTCAGGCGGAAAACAACCGGCGCCAATAGAACCAGGGCAATCAGATTGGGAATCGCCATCATGCCATTCAGCGCGTCAGACATCTTCCACACCAGCTCAAGACTCATCTGGGTACCGAGAAAAACCCCGACCACCCAGAGAACCCTGAACGGAACAATAACCTTGGGGCCCAGTAAAAATTCAGCACAGCGTTCACCGTAATAGCTCCAGCCAAGCATAGTAGTAAAGGCAAACAGCACAATGCAGCCAGAGAGAATAATATCGCCAAAAGGCAACTCGGCTTTAAAGGCCGAGAGAGTCATCGCAGCACCCTGGGGCTCTCCGCTCCAGACGCCGGTTACTACCAGTACCAGGCCAGTCATGGTGCAGATAATCAACGTGTCAATAAAGGTACCGAGCATGGCGATAGTGCCCTGTCGTACCGGGCTGTTGGTCTCAGCAGCGGCATGGGCAATTGGCGCTGAGCCGAGGCCCGATTCATTGGAGAAAATACCCCGGGCAACACCCATACGCAGTGCCAGCATAATCGTCGCACCAGCAAAACCACCGGTGGCTGCGGCACCGTTAAAGGCACTGTCGACAATAAAGGTGATAGCCCCTGGCAGTTCAGTAATATTCAGAAGCAGTATAGATAGAGTAGCGACAAAATAGACAATGGCCATAAACGGAACCAGCTTGCCGGCCACTTCGGCGATACGCTTAATACCGCCGAGCAGGACTATGCCCACCAGGATAGACATCAGGATGCCGCTGTACAGTGTTGGTACATGGAAGTTGTTTTCCAGCACCTGTGAGACCGCATTGGACTGCACTGTATTGGCAAGGCCAAAACCGGCCAGTGAACCAAAAATGGCAAAGGCTACCCCCAGCCATTTCCACTTTTTACCCAGGCCGTTTTTGATGTAGTACATGGGTCCGCCAACTTTTTTGCCCAGCTCATCGGTCTCGCGAAAGTTTACCGCCAGGACCGCCTCGGAATACTTAGTGGCCAGGCCTACAAGTGCGGTACACCACATCCAGAACAGCGCACCGGGGCCACCTATGCCTATCGCTGTTGCAACACCGGCAATATTACCTGTGCCCACAGTGGATGAGAGAGCCGTCATCAGTGCATTAAATGGGCTGATCTCACCTTCCCCACTGCCCTTGCGACCCTTAAACAGCTGGCGGAAAGCATAGGGAATATGGGTGATACTCATGCCCTTCAGGCCAATGGTCAGGTAGATACCTGTGCCCAACAGCAATACCAGCATTACGGGCCCCCAGACGGCGCCATTGATGGTGTCGATAATCTGTTCGAACATAATTAATCCTTCTTATTATTTTTTAATATCCCAAATTTTGTTGCTGGGCAAAAAGGCCAAACAGGCCACCGGTATGAACAAATACAATATCGCTATTCTCACCGCTGGCATATTTGCCCTGCTTTATATCTTCAACCAGGCCATAAAATGCTTTGCCAGTGTACACCGGATCGAGAAGAATACCTTCCATCGCCGCAAGCTGTTTTATAAATTCAAAAACCTCGGGTCCAGCCTGGCCATAACCCGGACCTATATAGCTATCACAGGTATCGGCTTTAAGGGCGCCAATATCTGTGCCCGGGGAGTATTTTTCCTGCCATTCTCTTAGGTCAGCGCCGACTTTGCGCTCAAAGTAGCCACTGCTATCACAGACCGCATAGGCTTTAACCGGAGTCTCTATGCCGTGCAGATGGCAGCCGAGCATAAGCCCCGCCTGGGTACCGCCAGAGCCAGTTGCATGGACTATGGCCTGGGGCCTGAGGTTGTTGCGGGCAAAGTCATCGGCAAGTTCAGCGGCGGCACTGATATAACCCCAGAGACCTGTGCCATTGCTGCCACCAGTGGGGATTGTATAGGCCTTAGCGCCCTGCTGACTGTAATAATCGCGCCATTGATCAAACAGGCTGTCGAGGCGTTTAAATTCCCTGACGCTGTAGTGGCTGATAGTCGCGCCGGCAAGATGGTCGAGCAGAAGATTGCCAACTGCCCGGGGCTCTGAGTCGGCACGCAAGAGAAGATGTACTTTAAGGCCCAGCTGGGCACCGAGAAGTGCCACCGCACGACAGTGATTGGATTGCACACCACCACTGGTGATAACCGTATCGCAACCCTGAGCCTGGGCATCGGCGAGAAGAAATTCCAGTTTACGGATTTTATTGCCGGAGGTAGCGGCGCCGGTCAGGTCATCGCGCTTAATCCAGACAGGTGACCCACCCAATTCAGCCGAGAGACGCTCAAGGAGATAAAATGGCGTCGGTGTCTGGGCGAGATCTAACTTATGCGGATAGGCAATCATCGGCGGGATACTGGCACAAGTGGCTGCCGAAACAGCCACTTAACAACCAGCCTAGATAGCTTTGATAGTGCCTTTAGGCAGAACCGCATGCACTGCTGAGATCTGGAATTTCAGCTCGAGGTTATTGTTTACTTCGAGAACCACATACTCCCCTTCGATCTTGGTAATTTTACCGAGGATACCGCTAGTCATGGTTACTTCATCACCTTTGTTAAGGCTGCTGAGCAGGTCAGCATGCTCTTTTTGGCGCTTGCGCTGGGGACGAATAATAAACAGGTACATAAAGATAAACAGGCCACCGAACATAATAAGTGAACCCATAATTCCCGGATCACCTGCTGGTGCGGCTGACTGTGCATGTGCACTTGAGATAAAAAACATAATTAACCCTTGTGTGATTTTGATTGTTTTAGTTACTGCTATTGCTTAAAAAAATACTACTTAATAATTTCCATCTGGCGGTATCAAAGATTTTCCCTGATCCATTCCAGTACATCTTCATGGTGAGACTTGGTTTTAACCTTGCCCATCACATACTTGATCTCTCCGTCCTTACCTATAATAAAGGTTGAACGCAGTACACCCATATACTCACGGCCCATAAACTTCTTCAAGTCCCAGGCGCCGTATTCCTCGGTAACCTTATGGTCTTCATCGGAAAGCAAGGTAAAGTTAAGTTCCTGCTTGTCTTCAAACTTGACCAGCCTGTCAACCGAATCGGGACTAACCGCCATCACCACAGTATCCAGGGCTTCAAACTCGGCCTTGCTGTCGCGAATACCACAGGCCTGTACCGTGCAGCCCGGGGTCATGGCTTTGGGGTAAAAATAGAGCACTATATTTTGCTTGCCGCGATAATCTTTAAGACTCACTTTTTCACCGCGCTGGTTTAACAGTGAAAAATCACTGGCGGTAGTTCCTACCTCAGCAAATGCCATACAAAACTCCTTGGGGCGATTAAATTAACGACCGGTACTTTAGCAAATTATTCCGCCGGGGAACCAGTTAAAGCTGCTGTTACAGTCGGTTAAAAATAAAAAAACCGCTTATCCAGTCATAAATAAGCGGTTTTTTAAAGCTACTGTAACTGTTAGGGAAGCAGGTGCTGAACAGCATCGCGCTCTTCAGTTAGCTCTTGCTCAGTTGCAGACATCTTGGCACGGGAGAAGTCATTGATTTCCAGACCCTGGACAATCTCCCAGTCGCCATCCTTACAGGTACATGGGAATGAGTAGATCAGCCCTTCTGTAATACCGTAGCTGCCGTCGCTGTAGACACCCATGCTGACCCAGTCACCCTCGGCAGTACCCAGGGCCCAGCTGCGCATATGGGCAATTGCAGCATTAGCTGCAGAGGCGGCACTGGATGCACCGCGCGCTTTAATAATTGCCGCGCCACGTTGCTGTACAACCGGAATAAACTCATCTTCGTACCAGGCCTGGTCAACCATATCGATAGCGGCTTGACCCTTTACTTTAGTCTGGTGAATATCCGGGTACTGAGTCGCCGAGTGGTTGCCCCAGATAGTCATATGGGTAACATCATTGATAGTAGTGCCAGTCTTGTTGGCAATTTGTGTCAGCGCGCGATTGTGATCGAGGCGCGTCATGGCAGTAAATTGACGGGGATTGATATCCGGTGCATTGCGCTGGGCAATCAGCGAGTTGGTATTTGCCGGGTTGCCGACAACCAGCACTTTGATATCTTTCGAGGCGTTGTCATTAAGCGCCTTGCCCTGGGCAGAGAAGATTGCCGCATTGGCTTCTAACAAGTCCTTGCGCTCCATACCCGGACCACGGGGACGGGCACCAACCAGCAGTGCGTAATCGGAGTCTTTAAAGGCTTCAGCTGCATCATCGGTGCAGACCATTCCGGCTAACAGTGGAAACGCACAGTCTTCCAGCTCCATAGCAACGCCTTTAAGGGCTTCGAGCGCGGGCGTAATTTCAAGCATTTGCAAAATAACCGGCTGGTTTGGACCGAGCATTTCGCCTGCGGCAATGCGAAATAATAAAGAGTAGCTGATTTGGCCTGCGGCCCCTGTAACTGTTACGCGAACGGGTGAATTCAAGGTGTTTCTCCGTGGAAGTTAATAACGTCAAAGTTTAAGTCGGCGCTATTATAAGGCGGCACAAATAAAATGCATCTCCAGAGCACTAATGGGGACTATTTATCAGCCCAATAATGCTCTTTTGATTGATTTTCGACATGTTCCCTCAGGCACAGAGCTTTTTATAAGTATCCAGCATGCGGCTGTAGAGCTCATCTTTAAAATTACTCGCACCTGTATCCAGCTGGGCAACAATTTCAACCAGGTGCTCATTATCTTCTACACCGCCCCACTGCTTTTGATAGCTGCCATCCTGGTAGCCGTGATCCTGGCGAAAGAAATTGAGTACATTCTTACCCACATAGCCCACATAGAGGTGTTCAAAGTCCATATCTATGCCCTTCATCAGTTTGGCGAAGCGCGCCACCTCAAACCCCTTGCTGGCCAATGTGTGATGGGTAAAGTCCTCAAGGTCAAGCCGGAAGTCAGCGCTCTGCTGGGGGACTGAGAAAGCCTCGATAACCTGGTCGGCAATCACCTCAGGGGAATCGCCCTTGAGTAGCAGCAGGCTTAAACCAAAGTGCCAGATATCGACCAGCTCCAGTTCGATCTGGCCGATATCGGGATTCTGCTTCTTCCACCACTTCCAGCCGTAATGATCCAGCAACTCGGCACATTCGACCCAGATGGCGCGATACCATTCGAAGTTTTGCTGCTTCCAGTCAGCGTGGACTTTGGTATTCATATCACTCTGCAGTTCGAGCATGGTTATCAGTTGCTGTTTCATTGGGCTTTCCTGTTAAATTTTAAAATCTGGCCGTGCTTTTGCGCAGCGTCTCTTTTAGTCCGAAGCGTTACTTTTAATGCGAAGCGTCTCTATTAAAGAGCACCGCGAACAAAATTATTAGTCTGTTTTTCAATACCTATATTGGTACTGGGCCCATGGCCGGTAATCACCACTGCCTCAT
>JBMYPM010000081.1:0-6120 GCA_049600275.1 Porticoccaceae bacterium
CAAAGATACGTTTTTGCCTCGGGCATCTGCACCAGATTACCGGGTCTTTTAAAATTCTCCAGTGCGAAGGCTGTATTCTTCTGGTTGAAGAGATGGAAGCCCTCGCCCAGGGGATTCTCGATAAGAAAATTTCCAATATCAATGAAGCCTGTGAAATTCTTGTCCAGGCAATTATTAAACTGCCAATTTACCTGAGACAAATACTCTCCAGCAGAGAGGATCATCCCGAAGCACTGATAATATTGCTCAATGATTTACGTGCCGCACAGGGGCGAACACTGATCTCCGAAGGTGTTTTATTCTCCCCTGATCTCACCTCTTTTGAAAATGCATCCCAACCAGCGAGCAGTGTAAATCCAACAGCTACAGCGGATCTGGTTAAACGTCTGCGCCAGGTCTATCAGCTGTCATTAATCAAGCTGATAAAAGGCGAGGAAAAAAATAAGAATTGCGCCAACCTGATAAAAGTTTTGCAGCGCATGCAGGAATTATCCAGAGGCGGCTGGCGTGAAAATCTGTGGCGTATTGCGCGACAAATTCTCGGCCTGGTTTCATCCCGTGAAATTAATTTCAGTATTGCCCTGAAAAAACTTTTTCGAACCCTTGATAGCCAACTGAAAATACAGGCCAGGGAAGCCGTTTCGGGCGAGACCAGTGGCGCAGATTTTGGGTTGCTAAAAAATCTTCTCTACTACCTGACGACCATCGAGCCCAGTACGGAAGAGCTGAAAGAGATTTGGAGTGACTACAGCCTTGCTGAAGCGTTTCCTTCAGGGCAGGTAAACCCCGAAGGTGGACGACTGATGCCGCAGTACGATCCGCAGGTGGTTCGCGCACTGGTCAGTGCTATACAGGGTGAGCTGGCAAATGTTCGATCAGCGCTGGAGCGATTTTCCCTGGAGGGCGGGCTTTCCGCAGATGATGTCCGCGACAGCCTGCCGGTGCTGCTCAGTATGGCCGATTCCCTGGCCCTGGTAGGCCAGGGCAAATTGCGTGATGCGATCAGTAAAATAGAGCAACAGTTGCGCCAGATTTTTAGCGCAGATGGCTCCGGGATTAACGATGAAGATGTTATCAATACAGTGCAGAGCCTCACCGAAGTTGAGCTGGCACTAAATGCCTGGGCAGCGAGCCCGGATAAATTTTCTGGCAGCGTCGACCTGGATAGCCAGCAAAATCAATTTGAATTTAACAGTGCGACCCAGGCACTGCTGGCTGAATCGCGAACCGGCATTGAGCGCATAAAAGAAGCTGTTGTTGAGTTTATAAATTCACAGTGGGACCTTCAGCTGCTGTCGCAAGTACCAGGCATGTTCCAGGAACTGCAGGGGGCGATGAATATTCTTGGCCTGGACAGGGCGGCGGCGGTGATCGATGGCTGTTTAAAGTATGTTCAAGAGGCGCTGATCAACCAGGGTCGCGCAGTGGAATGGCACGCGCTGGATACCTTTGCCGATGCCATTACCATTGTTGAATACTACCTCGAGCAATTTGATGGAGAAACAGCTGGCCACCAGGAGGATGTCCTGGCGGCAGCAGAAGAGAGTATATTCGCACTGCTGGAAAGCCGACCTGCCGAACAAAAAATAGACATTGATAAAGAGCTCTATGCCGAGCCGGAAGAGATTCTCGAAGAGCTGGCCGAACTGCAAGATATCCAAGATGCTGATAAAGCAGAGATATCAATAGACATTGGCGATCAGCAGCAGGAATCTGCACCGCCGGTTAGCGAGGATAGCGAAGCCGTTGACGAAGAGATTGTCGAAATATTTATTGAAGAGGCCGAAGAGGTTTTAGAGAACCTGAACAGCCTGCTGCCATCCTGGAGAGAGCAGCCCCAATCCAAAGATCAACTTGCAGATATCCGCCGCGCCTTCCATACCCTCAAGGGCAGCGGGCGCATGGTCGGTGCCGAGGATATTGGCGAGTTGGCATGGGCAATTGAGGATATGTTAAACCGCGTACTCGATGGAAGAATCAACTGCAGCGCAGCAATGGTTGAGTTGGCGGAGCAGAGTATCCAGCGGATGCCATTATTAATTAGTGCCTTTGCTGAGAAGCGCCCGCTACCAGATACTGAAGCCAGCGAGAAAATAATAGCTGGCGCAGAACGCCTGGCTAAAGGTGAAGCCCTTGAGCCGTTGCCGGATAGCAGTGAAACCCTGGATAGTGCCCCAGACGAACAGGCCACAGAACCAGGGGAAACTGTAGAGACAGTGATAGAGGAGCCTGCAACTGTTGAGGAAGCAGAGCCCGCGGTTGAAGAAGAGACTTCTGAAACATTGGATATAGCAGAGCCAGTTGAAGCAGAAGCGGATAGTGAAGATATTGAAGCGGACGTCTCCGAAGAGGATGAACACGAGGCGATACTGCTGGCGATATTTGTCAATGAGGCCCAGGGTCATTTAAAAACCATCGATGACTTTGTCGCCGCAACCCGCAGTATGGCGCCACTGTATAAACCGCCGCCACTGTCATTGCAGCGAGCGCTGCATACCTTAAAGGGCACTGCGGAGATGGCTGACTTCTCCGACCTCAGTGAACTGGTTGCGCCCCTGGAAGAGTTTGTAAAGGAGCTTCACCATCACCATATTTGTCTCGATGAAGATATTGTCCATCTTGTCGAGGATGCCGCAGCCTTTTTCCGCAGCACATTGACCAGGATGACCGGCGGAGATGCCGGCCGCGAGGAGGGCTTGCCAATGTTCCGCGCCCGCCTCGCAGAACTGCGCCAAAAAGCCGTTGGCCATCTTTTGAATCGCGCTGACAGCGAGGGCAGTGGCAAGGATTTCTCCGCGGTGAGAAAGCTTATGGCAGAGGGACTGCTATCCCTGCAAAACTATCCGCAGCTGTACGCTCATCTGCAACAGCAAACCGCACCGCCGCGAGTTGTTTTCTATGAACTGCTCAGTGACTTAAATGAGATTGGAAGCAAGCTAAAGGATGCCGAGATAGAGCCGATTCTGCAACTCTCGGCAATCATGGCCGAGATCTACCAGTTATTGCAGGACATAGGCCAGGCACCCTCCAGGCAGGTGATTGAGCTGATGCAGGTCAATCATGAAACGCTGCTAAACCTGTTCGATATGCTCGCCGCAGACCAGGATTTAAATGGGCTGCAAGAGGCGCAAAAAAATGAATTATTGGCATTAAAAAACCAGCTTGCCGAGCAGTTGGCAGAAAAGGAAAAGCGCGATCGCGCTGCGGCAGACAAGCTTAAGGAAGAGCAGCTTCAAAAAGACCAGGAGTTGGAAGAGGCTTCGCGGAAAGCGGAGCAGCCTGAACAGAAGCAGAAAGAGCAGGAGCAGGAAAAACAGGAGCAGGAACAGGAAGAACAGTCAGCCTCCAGACCGGCCGCGAGCGATTCAGATCCGCAGCCAACTGAGGGAGACATTGAAGAAGACCAGGTATCGGAGCCAGAACAGCTGTCGCCAGTGGAGCATACAGCTACATTGATCGATGCAGATCTCGACCCGGAGATTGTCAGTGTCTTTGTCGAGGAGGCCGACGATATTGTAAGCAGCATTGAAGAGTCGGTGCTGGCCTGGCAGTCCAACCCCTCTCAGGTGGAACTTGCCGATCGCTTAAAGCGTGATCTGCACACCTTAAAAGGGGGTGCGCGAATGGCTGGCTTTAATTCCCTGGGCCAGCGAGCCCATGCTATTGAATCGCTGATCGATGAGAGCAAAAAACACAATAAAAAATTCTTTAAGGCAATAGTTGCAGAGCAGGAAAGGTTGGTAAGTGCTTACGATATTGTTCGTCAAATCGCCCGTGGCGGTGATATCAACGCCCTTCGCCAAAAGATGGAAGAGCTTGAGAACCAGGCTGCAGAACAGCAATTACCCCCTGAAATTATTCAGCCATCAGCGTCGCTTAAGCCAGGGGCGGAGCCCGGTGTTTCTCGAGAGCAATCGCAAAAGACACCTCAAGGGTCAGGGGCGCAACCACTGTCGGTGAAAGGCGAGATCAAGGAAGTTGTTCGCATAGGCGCCGAAGTTCTGGATACCCTGGTTAACCTCTCCGGTGAAAATATCATTTTCCGCGGACGCATCGAAGAGCAGGTTAGCGAGTTCAATCAGTTCCTCGATGAAATGGATGCCACCGTAGTGCGCTTGCAGGAGCAGGTGAGACGTTTGGGTACAGAGACTGAGGCGCAGATTGATTATCGCCGCGAGCAGATCGAAGCCTCGGGAGAAGCGGACAGTTTTGATCCGCTGGAGATGGATCGCTACTCCCACCTTCAACAGCTGACCGGCTCCCTGATGGAGTCCGCCTCGGATTTGCACGACCTAAAAGAGACCCTAAACGAAAGATTGATTGGTACTGAAACACTGCTCTTGCATCAGTCGCGAATTAACACCGACCTGCAAGAGGGGTTGATGAAAACCCGCATGGTGCCATTTGCCAGAATTGTTCCGCGCCTGCGCCGAATTGTGCGGCAGATTGGTCTGGAGCTGGGCAAGAAAGTGGAATTGCGTATGGATAATATCCATGGCGAGATGGACAGGTCAGTCCTTGATCGAATGGTAGCGCCCCTCGAGCATATGATCCGCAATGCCATCGATCACGGTATTGAAGCGGAGCAGCAGCGCCTGGAAGCGGGCAAGCCCGCCACGGGCAGTATCGCAATAACCACTTACAGGCAGGGCGGGGATATCGTTATCCACCTGGCCGACGATGGTCGCGGCCTGGATGTGGATCGTATCCGTCAAATAGCCCTCGAAAAAGAGCTGATCAGCGAAGATGCCGCATTGTCGGAACATGAGATTGCCCAATTTATTTTTCATCCGGGGTTTTCAACATCCGACGCTGTCAGCCAGATATCTGGGCGCGGTGTGGGCATGGATGTGGTCAACAGTGAAGTGCGCCAGTGTGGCGGCAGCGTAGATATTGAAACCTCCGCTGGCCGCGGTACCCAGTTCACCATTGTTCTGCCCTTTACCCTGTCGGTCAACCGCGCACTGATGATTAATGTCACCGGAGATCACTATGCGCTGTCGCTAAATTCTATTGATGGCGTTCATTTTATGTCCCCGAGCGCTGTTGAGGAGGCTATGCAGGGCGGCGGTGTGATCGGCTATGCCGGCAGCCAGTACGAACTCTGCTACCTGGGTACGCTGCTCAATCCGGAGATAAGTCGCCGCTCGGATAATCTGGATGCAGATGCAGCGCTGGTTTTATTCCACTCCGATAATCGGCGCTTTGCGGTTCAGGTCGATGAAATTGTCGGCACCCGGGAAATTGTGGTTAAAACCCTGGGCCCGCAGTTTTCCGGAGTTCCGGGGCTCGGCGGAGCGACGATATTGAGCGATGGCCAGGTAGTGGTGATTATTGACCTCAATGAACTGGCCAGGGTTGCCTTTGCCGATATGCCGCGCATTAACCCGGCAGAGAAGCAAGCCCTTGAGTCAGGTAAACCATCCACCCAGGGCATGGCACCTATTGATCTTTCCCCCTCCATATTAGTTGTCGATGACTCGGTAACGGTGAGAAAGGTCACCAGCCGAATACTCCGTCGCCAGGGATACCGAGTGCTCACCGCTAAAGACGGTATTGAAGCCCTGAAAAGTATGCAGGAAGAAATACCCGCAGTGATCTTGCTGGATATTGAAATGCCGCGAATGGATGGTTTTGAGGTAGCTACGCGGGTCCGGGCCAGCCAGGATTTAAAGCATATACCCATAGTGATGATCACCTCGAGAACCGGTGACAAGCACCGCCAGCGAGCCATGGAGCTAGGCGTAGACCAGTATATGGGCAAGCCCTACCAGGAAGAGCAATTGCTGGAAACCCTCAACCAACTATTAACCGTAGAGAGCTGATTTAACGCTATGCAGCCCCTCAATGGACAAAGGATCTGGCTGCTTGGGGCATCCACGGGCGGTCTGCAGGCAGTAAAAAATTTTTTGTCCAGTGTGCCGGTCAATACTGAATTGGCTTTTGTCTACGCACAGCATATTCCCGGGCAACAGGTAGCGACTCTGTTGAGAATGATCGAAAGCCAAACCGGATGGCCGGCTCGCGAGCCATCCACAGGCCATTTTATTCGCCTCGGCACAGTGACAGTTATATCGCCGCAATTTGAAACAAGAGTAAGCCGCGAGGGTTGGATACTGC
>JBMYPM010000082.1:0-6085 GCA_049600275.1 Porticoccaceae bacterium
ACAACATCATTTAATATGGATGATGATAATTTGAATAACTTAAATGATCCAAAAAAAATAATTCAAACAATTGCTGAAATACGATGTGATGAACAAACAATGAATATTAAAAATGCAAAATTTAAAATATATTGCAGCACTGACTGTGGCGGCTATGTTTGCGCCACTTGCAGTAAGCGCAAACAGCAACATAGAAGAAGTTATTATTACATCATCGTTTATTGATACCTCGCCAGATGCGATCTCGAATCCACTGCATGTTATCAATGGCGAGTCTATCGCCACTGATGCAAGCCAGAGCATTGGTGCCAGCATCGATGGCTTAGTGGGCATATCGTCCAGTGATTATGGCGCCGTTGTTGGCCAACCCATTATCAGGGGTATGTCTGGAAGCCGGGTAAAGATACTCAATAATGGCGTAGTGGTGAGAGATGTTTCAGGTTTGGGACCAGACCATATCAATGATGTCGATTTGCACAATATCCAGCAGATCGAAATCGTCAGAGGCCCGTCCTCGATGCTTTATTCCAACGGTACGATCGGCGGAATAATCAATGTCGTTGATAACACAATTGCTCGAAAAGACTTTGCAGAATCAAAGTTCAAGCTGGGTTTAGAAACTCAGTCAGTCAACGATGGTGATGGCCACGATTTCTCTTACCAAAACAATATCGGTGGCTTGAATATCAGTGCTGCCTACAAAAACTCCCAGTTTGGTGACTTTGATATCCCTGATGGCGCGGTAATTCATCACGAGGAAGAGCATGAGGGTGAAGAGCATGCAGGCGAAGAACATGAGGGAGAGGAGCACGAAGGTGAAGAGCATGAGGAAGAGCTGGGTTATCTGCCTAATTCTGATGCCAAATCTACCTCTAAAAGAGTAGGTATCTCAAAAACCGGAGATTGGGGATATTTTGGCCTGTCTTTGAGCGACAGCGAAAATGTGTTCGGTATTCCTTTTCATGGAGATGGTCATGCTGGCCATGGTCATGAAGGTGAAGAAGAGCATGAAGGTGAAGAGGAGCATGAAGGCGAAGAAGAGCATGAAGGCGAGAGAATCTTCTCCACTACTGATTCCAGGGTTATCAACCTTGAGGGCTCCTTTGTTGTAGGCAGCAGCTTTTTATCAAAAATCGATTACCATTTCAGGGATTCCGAATACTCTCACACTGAGCAGCATGCTGAAGAAGAGCATGATGAAGAGGGTGAGGAACATGAAGGCGAGCACCATGAAGAGGGTCCAACAACCTTTAGTAATGACGCCACAGAATATGGCGCAGTTTTTGATTTAGCCCATGATTCCCTGGGACAGAAAATCGCTGTCAATTTTGTAACTGAGGATGTTTCTGTTATCGGCGATGAGGCTTTTATCAACCCAACAGAAAGTGAAGAAATTACCCTTGGTTACTACCTGAGCACCGACCTCGACTTATTTCATGTCGACTTTGGTATCAGACATGATCAAATCTCCAGAAAAGGTTCTGTCAGTCATGAGGAAGAGCATGAAGAGGGAGAGCATGAAGGGGAAGAGCACGAAGAGGAAGAGCATGCTGAAGAGTTAGAGTATTTTGATCGTGATATTAACACCACCAGTTATGCCCTGACTCTGAGCAGAGATATTACTGATTCATTAGATGTAAATTTTGGGCTTTCCTCTGTTGAGAGAGCGCCATCAGCAGTAGAGCTGTTAATGAATGGCCCTCACCTGGCAACTGGCAGATTGGAGGTTGGTAATTTCAACCTGGCATCAGAAAAATCCAATAATATCGACCTGAGCTTTAACTATGAAAATAATGGATTCTTTGCTGCCCTGACCTTCTTCCAAAATGATGTGGATAACTATATCTACCTAATGGATGAGACTGAAGAAGAGCATGAAGAGCATGAAGAGGAAGAGCATCACGAAGGCTTAATCCTTGCCAATTATCTTCAACAGGACGCCGAGTTCGATGGTTATGAAATTGAAATAGGTAAGACCTTTGACCTTGCTCGTGGCGCACTAACGCTTTCATACGGTAGAGATTCCGTTTCAGGCGTATTTACAGACGGATCAAATATCCCGCGTATAAGCCCGGTAAGAGACCTTTACCGAGTTGCCTATGTGGAAGATGGACTTAAGTTTGCACTGTCTCTCAAGGACGTATCAGCCCAGAATGATACGGCTGAAAATGAAACGGCAAGCGATGGATTTCAAATGTTAAACCTGAATCTGTCAAAAACAATTGAGACCAGCCCAGGGCAAAGCCTAACCCTTTCACTGTTTGGCAAAAACCTGCTGGATGAAGTGGCTAGAAATCACAGCTCATTTGTTAAGGATGAAGTGCCAATGTCAGGCAGAAATGTTGGTGTAAGAGCCAGTTACTCTTTCTAGTAACCTGGTTCTTAAAGCTTAGTTCTCCAGGCTTGGCTCTAAAAGCTTTGCTCTGGGGGCTTTGCAGTTTGCCAGTGTTTAAGGGTTGTACTCTTTGATGTAATATGAGTTTTATAGAGCAACCCTTAAACCGTTGGTGATCGTGAAAATTATATTTAGATGGGTGGCCACTAGCTTAATCGCAGTGGTCACTTTAGTGTTTGCCGCAATAATTTATATCTCAGTCGCTGTCGATATCAACAGCTTTAAGCCGGATATCGAGTCTGAGGCTCGGCAGCAGGGCTGGGACCTCGCCATTTATGGCGATCTGGCCTGGACATTTCTCCCTCAACCGGGAATCAGCATCGAGCAGGTGCGCTTTTCCGACCAGGCTGCCGCGTCCGGCATCCTGGATAACCTGACCCTTTCAGTAGCCTGGATCGATCTGTTATCGATTATTGGCGACCCCAACCAGCTCAGAGTAAGCTCCGTGGAGGTCAGTGGTGGCCAACTCAGCTATACCGCCGATAATAGTCTGCCGCTACAGTTGGATAACATCAGCCTTAAAACCAGCAATATCCTTTTGGATGGTACAGAGTTCCCACTTACAGCCTCCATGCAGGCTCTTGGTGGCCAGCAGTTTGCTGTAGATTCCGATATTGCGGTTGTGGTGGGCAACGGCGCAGTGCAGAGCCTCAGCCTGTCAGACATCGCAGTCCGCCTCAACGACATTGAGATCAATGGCAGTATTGAAGCCAGCAACGGCCTGAGTTTTATCGAGGGCAATCTACAATCCAGCAGCTTTAGCCTGGTAAAGCAACTGCATCGAGCAGCAGAAATACTGCCGATTGTCACTGTACCTGAGATGGCCAACCCCTCGGCCTTGACCGACGTCAGCATCGAGAGTCGCTTCAGCATTGATACCAGGGCTCTATCAGATATTAACAACCTGGTGATGCTCGATGGCCAGGCTATTGAGATCAGCCTGCAAATAGACCAGTCGCGCAATAAACTCACCACTATTGTTTCAGCAGATATTATCAACGCATCAAACTACCTGCCCAAGCCTGGAAGCAACTCCGACAACAGTGGCCTGTTCGCGCCATTGGCAGTTCCCTTTGCGCTTTGGCATGGCCAGAGCCAGGTTGAAATGACCATAAACAGCATTCAACTTGATGATTTTGCCGTGGATAATTTCTATAGCAATGTCTTTGGTAATAACCGGGTGTTGAGGATGACCTCGTTAAATGCCGATCTTTTTGGTGGCCAGGTAAACGCTACCGGACGCCTGGATATGCGCTCGGCAACGCCAACATTTGAACTGCAAAACTCGCTGGCAGATATAGATCTCCAGCTTGCTCTGCCAGCTATTGCGGACAACAGTGATTTATCAGGTCTTCTTAGCTTAGAGGCCAATTTGCAAGGTAGCGGGAATAGCGGTGAAGAGATCATCAGCGCACTTAATGGCAAGGGTGAACTGACTGTTATAAACCCAACCTATTTAGCCATTAATGCAGAGGAGACCTTCTGTAATGCCGCCGCCCTGTTTGGCGGCAGCCCAACCAATAAAACCTGGTCAAAGGGTACTGAACTGGAAAGCCTAAGCAGCCAATTTAGCCTGGATAGAGGCAAGCTACTGATCCGTGATTTGAAAACCGCCACCGGAAATCTCTCCATCAGCGGTCGCGGCACTGTACAGCTTCCACTTAAACGCTACAGTATTACCGCTAACACCAGAGTTAATGGCAGCACCACCAGCGCAACTGGATGCTCGGTCAACAAGAGCCTGCGCAACCGCAACTTGCCGTTTATCTGTACCGGCAGTTTCGATACTGATGGCAAAACCAACTGCAAGCCAGATGACAGCCTGATGCGCGATTTTCTTAAAGGCAATATTTTCCAGCAACTTGGCGGGCAACTTTTTGATACGCCGGCAACTGTTGGAGATAGTGGTGACAGCGAGAACCAGGAGCGCGAAACAGACCCACTGAAAAGTCTCCTCAAGGGTGTTCTGGAAAAGAAGCTAAAGTAAAGAAATTAGAATAGTGTCCCCTGAAAAATTTCAACATGCGGTGCTCAACTGGTTCGACCAATATGGCCGAACCAATCTGCCATGGCAGCAAAGTATCAGCCCCTATCGGGTTTGGGTCTCGGAAATTATGCTTCAACAGACCCAAGTCAGCACAGTAATCCCCTACTTCGAACGCTTTATGCAGAGCTACCCAACGGTGGAAGCTCTCGCAGCAGCACCATTAGATGAGGTGCTGCATCACTGGACAGGTCTGGGCTACTACGCTCGCGCCCGCAATCTTCATAAAACCGCGCAGCAGGTCAGTAGCGAGCTCGACGGCCAGTTCCCGGATAATGTCAGCCAATTGGTCGAACTGCCCGGTATAGGTCGCTCTACCGCTGGCGCGATCAGTTCTATCGCCTTTAAAAATCAGGCAACCATTCTCGATGGCAATGTGAAACGTGTTCTGGCGCGCTTTAGTGCTACCGATGGCTGGCCCGGAAAAAGCGCGGTGGTTGAACAGCTCTGGCTGATCGCCGAAACCTATACCCCTTATAAACGTGTTGCCGACTACACTCAGGCGATGATGGATTTGGGTGCTACCCTTTGCACAAGATCGTCACCTAACTGTGAACAGTGCCCTTTAGTTAAAGACTGTAAAGCATTCAAACAGGGCAATCCCCAGGATTACCCGAGCAAAAAGCCGAAGAAAAAGCTTCCAGTGAAAACCACCTGCTTTTTAATGATAAAAAATAGCGATGGTGCCCTGCTGTTAGGGCAAAACCCACCGGCAGGTTTATGGGGTGGACTTTGGGTCTTCCCTCAGTGTGAGTCTCAAGAGCAGTTAGGGGAAGCCTGTTTAAAGCTGGGCATAGTGGCTGACAGCCAGCAGGTTTTTGAGGTGAAGCGGCATACTTTTAGCCACTTCCATCTCGATTATCTGCCAATTGAGATATCTACAGGTAGCTCTGCGAGCATCGATAGCCGGATTGCAGAAGGGAGCAATCAAGTCTGGTATAACCCGCAGAATCCACTATCATTGGGCATGCCTGCTCCGATCAAAGCACTGCTACAGAAACACTACTAAAATTTTACCCAGAGGTTAGTTATGGCGCGCATGGTTCACTGTCGCAAACTCAAGCAAGAATTACCCGGGCTGGATATGCCCCCTTTTCCCGGCCCTAAAGGCCAGGAGATTTACGAGAATATCTCTAAACAGGCATGGGCTGAGTGGATGACTCACCAGACGACCCTGATTAATGAGATGCGCCTGAATATGATGGATTTAACCGCTCGAACTTACCTCTCGGAGCAGCGAGAAAAGTTCTTTGCCGGTGAAGATGTAGATCAAGCTGAAGGATACGTGCCACCTGCTGAATAATCCCTTGACGTAGTGCATTTCAGACGCTTTAATACGCGCCTCTCGCAAAGTGCACATTTGATTGCGACGCCCGGTTAGCTCAGTTGGTAGAGCAGAGGATTGAAAATCCTCGTGTCCTTGGTTCGATTCCGAGACCGGGCACCATAATTTAAAAACCCTCAGTGAAAGCTGGGGGTTTTTTGGTTTTATAAGACAGTCATCGAACGGTTCGATGGATTCGCGCTAAAGCGCTCAGGGTTGCACCCCGCCCTCGCTTTGCGAGCGCGCCCAAAATGCTGCGCATTTAGTCCGAGACCGGGCACCATAATCTAAAAAGCCTCGACGACTGCCGAGGCTTTTTTAG
>JBMYPM010000083.1:0-2636 GCA_049600275.1 Porticoccaceae bacterium
CTGGCGAGGGATATTCTGGGCGAGGACAGCGAGGACTTTAAAGCGGCAGTAGAGGCACTTGCCTACAATTACTGCACCCAGAAAAAATACTATGAGTACTTTGAACTGATCAAGGATCAGCAGCAGGAGATCTCCTGTTTTTCAGAGCCCAACGGTTAAAAACCCGCTACATCAAACAAGACAAATAAATGCTCACTGACCAAACAAAAAACCCCGCTATACATAGCGGGGTTTTCTTTTGATACCTGATTAAAACTGCAGAGATTTAAGCATTCTCTAACTGGTAATAATCCATCAGGATCTTGGCCACTTCAGGACGTGAGAATTCAGGTGGTGGCGCAATGCCCTCACCCAGCATCTGACGCACCTTGGTACCAGACAGCAGAATAAAATCTTCCTTCGTGTGGTCTTCGGCTTCGTTCATCATAACAACACGTCCCAGCTTCTTGGAGAAAGCCGTGTGGTCAGCGTTGAAGATTTCGATATCCAGGGCACCGGCTGGCACCTTGTCGGCGAAGATAGTCTGGGCATCGAAAGCACCGTAGTAATCGCCAACACCTGCGTGGTCACGGCCAACAATCAGGTGGGTACAACCCATGTTCTGGCGGAATACCGCGTGCAGCACAGCTTCACGTGGACCAGCGTAGAGCATATCGAAGCCGTAGCCAGTTACCATCACAGAGTTTTCTGGGAAGTACAGCTCAACCATCTTGCGAATACAGTCATCGCGAACAGAGGCGGGAATATCACCCTTCTTAAGCTTGCCCAGCAACATATGAACAACCACACCGTCAGCCTCAAGACGCTCCATAGCCATATGGCAGAGCTCTTCGTGGGCGCGGTGCATCGGGTTGCGAGTCTGGAAAGCCACAACCTTGTTCCAGCCGCGCTCGGCGATCTCGTTGCGAATCTCAACAGCAGTGCGGAAAGTGTCCGGGAAGTCAGCCTGGAAGTAGCTCAGGTTCAACACCTGGATATCACCAGAAACGACATTGCGACCCAGGTTAGTAAAGGTAGCAACACCTGGATGCTCAGGATCCACAGTGCCAAAGATTTCCTGGGCCATAGACTGGATCTGCTCGTCGCTTACCGACTCAATAGCAGCCACATCCATAATCGCCATAACCGGGTTGCCCTCGGTGTTGGGATCGCGCAGGGCAATACGCGATGCACCGGCAATAGCAGTTACATCTTCAACCAGGTTGAGAACAGGTACAGGCCAGAACAGGCCTTCTGCCATGTGCAGTTTTTCAGAAACACTCAGCGCATCGGCCAGGTTCATATAACCGGTCAGGGGGTTAAAGTAACCAGCACCCAACATAACAGCATTGGCCGCAGCCGCTGAGTTGAGCAACAGTGAAGGCAGCGTCTCTGCTTCAGTCAACAGTTGCTGGTGTAATTGTGCGTCTTCCACTAAAAGTGGGTTTAGAGCTTCAGAGCCATGGGGCTTAATCAAAGGTAGTTCTCCATCAATATATATCAGTAAATTTTTAAATTAGCTTAGTCCTGTTTGCCCAAAATAAAAGGCAAAAGGTGGACTTAGCCGATAAAGCCGTTCTCTTCGAGGTAAGAGATAATAATTTCTACCTCTTCTTCGAGAGTCATCTTATCTGTGTGCAGATGAATCTCTGGCTTTGATGGCTCCTCGTAAGGGTCATCAATACCAGTAAAGTTCTTGATCTCACCGGCGCGGGCTTTCTTGTACAAACCCTTGGGATCGCGCTCTTCAGCTGCAGCCAGTGAACAGTCGACAAACACCTCGACAAAAGCAAAACCGGAAGCATCGTGCAGCGCACGAACCTGGTCGCGATCGGCGCGGTATGGGCTGATAAAGCTGGACAATGCAAGTACGCCTGAATCGACAAACAACTTGGCGATTTCACCAATACGTCGAATATTTTCCGTGCGGTCTTCCGCCGAGAAACCGAGGTTTTTGTTAATACCCAAACGAACATTGTCACCATCCAGACGGTAGCTGAGTTTGCCGCGCTTGTGTAAGGCCTGCTCCAGGGCAACAGCAACAGTACTTTTACCGCTGCCAGATAAACCCGTAAACCACAGAGTAGCGCCACGCTGGCCCAGAAGAGCACCGCGATCTTCAGTTGAAATATCACCGTCGTGCCAGTAAACATTTGTTGCTTTTTGTTCGGTCATGCTTATTTCCTGATCCAGTAAATTAATGCCGCGATAGTAGAGACTTTTCATTTACAAGTAAAACAGGATATTATGGTTTTAATAATCGATTTTATCGATATATAGAATAACCGGGAGCCAGCCATGAAATACAGCCTGAGACAACTCGAGATATTTCTCGCCATCGCCCGTTACCAGAATATATCCCGGGCCGCAGAGAGCCTGCATATGTCGCAATCCGCTGCCAGTGCCGCCCTGCAGAATCTCGAGCAGGGCTACAATATCAGCCTGTTTAACCGTATCGGCAAGAAACTCGAACTCAACGAAGTGGGCAACACATTGCGTAGCAAAGCTGAGCTGCTGGTTTCCCACGCCCATGAATTCGATGAGGCGCTGCAGGGACACAATGAGATCGGTCACCTGACCGTAGGTGCCAGCTTTACAATTGGCAATCATCTCGCCGTTACCTACCTTGCCGGCTACCTTGGCGACCACCCGGAGGC
>JBMYPM010000083.1:2646-6077 GCA_049600275.1 Porticoccaceae bacterium
TTGGCATTCACAGTTTGAGACTCCCTTTAGGGATGGAAGGAAACCTGAAAGTAGATGAAAAACGATTAATATCTAATTTCATAGACTCAATTTTGAAGTAGATATCGGCATGATCGAAGGGGAAATCAAGCATCGGGAATTGCAGTTAATTCCCTGGCGGGAAGATAACCTGGTGGTATTCTGCAGTCCGGAGCACCCCCTGGCGAAAAAAACCAGCCTTACCGACAGGGATATTAAGCTGGCGCGCTGGATACTTCGTGAACCGGAATCGGGCGCACGGCAAACCTTTAACCGCGCCCTTGCGGGACTGATGCCCGACCTGGATATCTATCTTGAATTCAAGCACAACGAGGCCATCAAAAAAGCCGTAGAAGCCGGCCTCGGAATTGGCTGCCTCTCGGAGATAGTGTTGCAGAATAATTTTAAAACTGGCGACCTGGTGCCTTTAAATCTCCCCAAAAGAGATATGAAAAGAACCTTCTACTTTGCATTGCCGAAGAACCGCCGCAAGACCACAGCTATCAAATGGTGGATGGAAGAATGTAGTCGGGAACTGCAAGCCGAGCTTGATTAACCGCGCTTACTTGCCTGGATTCTCTGTCAGTTAATATTGCACCGTTTCCAGGTTCGGCAACAGATTTTGCCATTTAATAATATGGTTAGACCTCTCCTCGGGCAGCTGTTCTGAGTCCCTATCAACTATAAGTACATCTCGGGGGTCGAATAAATAAACAGGCTCAAGATCTACACGGGCAGATGAGGGCTTAATGCGTCGCTCGATATTATCCAGAATCAGTGGTTCCGAGGTTGGTGATGGAAAGTATGCCAACACTGTATGGGGGCGATTTAGGCCAGTTGACTTGACGTAGCTAATGCGCAGCTTGGCCAGATCCACACCCATCTGCTGAAGGGTAAACAGCTTGGCTACGGTAAAGTCCTGGCCGTCACCTGAGTGGTTGACCAGAAACTCCAGGGGATCTGCCCGGGCATCAGTTTTATACCAGCTATCCGTATCGCCCACCAGGTGGGCGCGATTGATAAATTCATTAACCAGGGTCAGCTTTTCAATATCCATCCTGGCATCTGAGTGCTTAACCATTTTCTTCCAGTTGCGCAGACGTGTCTCGGCAACAGCACCATGCTGCTCCCTGACCTTTTCGAGCAACTTTTCAGAGACCTCGAAGGCCGCCACATGGCTGTGCAGGCTGACGATAAACCCTACCAGGGCGATTTTCTTTGCCGATGCTGATATCTGTTGTGCTATATAAGTGTTTATAACAAATATCCTTTTACAGTAAGTGCCAGCAAAAGCTATCCCTATAAGCGGGCTTGGCATAGTCATTTTTATAAACTATGTTGAAGCCATCACAGATAATCGACTAAAAGGGAACTGGTCAGCCGTCAGGAGGACGTTATGAGCCTGTATCGACAATTAATTGGTGCAATTAGCGCAGTTATTTTGCTGCTGGTGTCACTATGGATAATAGTTAGTATTTATACCGACAAGTCGACACTGATCAGGCAGATGCAGGTTCAGGCTCAAAGCGGAGCCACATCACTGGCTATCTCAATGACTGAAGTACTGAAAAAAAATGACCGCTCTCGACTGGGCGTTTTATTCAATGCAGTCTCTGATCTCGGCTACTACCAAAAGATCTATTTTGTCGACCTCGAAAACAACCGGCTTATTGAACGCGCCTTCTCCCTGGAAACTCCCCGGGTACCCGAGTTCTTTATCAAGGCTGTAGACCTGCCCCCTATTGAGGCCAGGGCAGCGGTCTCATCGGGATGGTCGAGAATTGGCGATGTGGTGGTGGTAGTCAGCTTGCGTCAAAGCTATGAGCAGCTGTGGCAGGCAACCCTGAAAAAGGCGATCTGGAGCCTGTCTATGTCTCTGGCTGCAATTCTGCTTATCACTATTATTATCAAACTGCGTTTGCGGGCAGCCCAGAGACCTTAAACCAGGCGCTAATGTTATATTTAGGGTTCCAGGTCTATGGATAGACTGTGAAAAACGTATAATGCGCTTTTTATAGCCCGTATATATAGACTGGATTGTTTTAATGACCGTACGCACACGTATAGCACCCTCGCCCACTGGCGACCCCCATGTAGGCACAGCCTATGTCGCACTGTTTAATATGGCCTTTGCCCGCAGCCAGGGCGGCCAGTTCCTCTTACGTATTGAAGACACAGACCAGACTCGCTCAACCCCGGAGTCTGAGCAGGCTATTCTGGATGCCCTGCACTGGCTGGGACTGGATTGGGATGAAGGCCCGGATAACGGTGGCCCCAAGGGCCCCTACCGCCAGAGCGAGCGCTCCGATATATATCGACAACATGCCGACCAGCTTCTGGACAGCGGCCATGCGTTCCGCTGTTTCTGCAGCCCAGAGCGACTTGATGAGCTGCGCAAAACCCAAATGGCCGACAAGCAGCAACTGGGCTATGACGGCCACTGCCAGCATATGCACCAGGACGAGATTGCCAGGCGCCTGGCCAATAATGAACCCCATGTTGTACGCATGAATGTGCCCCGCGAGGGACAATGTGAATTCAATGATATGTTGCGTGGCGAGATCAGCATTGAGTGGTCGCAGATCGATATGCAGGTGCTGCTAAAAGCCGATGGCATGCCGACCTATCATCTGGCCAATGTGGTCGATGATCACCTGATGGAAATCAGCCATGTTATTCGCGGCGAAGAGTGGATTAACTCTGCGCCCAAGCATATTTTGCTCTATCAATACTTCGGCTGGGAAACACCGGTCTTTTGTCACCTGCCGCTATTGCGCAACACTGACAAGAGCAAACTGTCAAAACGTAAAAATCCAACCAGCATTCTGTTCTATCAGCGTATGGGCTACCTGCCGGAAGCGCTGCTCAATTACCTGGGTCGTATGGGCTGGTCAATGCCCGATGAGCGGGAGAAATTTACCCTCGACGAAATGCTCGAAGCTTTCGATATTCAGCGCGTCTCCCTCGGCGGCCCGGTCTTCGATGTGGAAAAACTCAGCTGGCTGAATGGTATGTGGATTCGCGAGGAACTTAGCGACGAGCAACTGGCTGATCGACTTCAGGAGTGGGCGCTTAACCGCGACACCCTGATGGCATTCCTGCCCTTTGCCAAGCAGCGAATGGAGACCCTTTCAGATATAGCGCCCCTGGGAAACTACCTGGTCTCTGGAATGCTGCCGATCAGTGCCGATGACCTGAAGTCCGCCGGCATGGAAGAAGATCAATTAATCACTGTGCTGCAGTTTGCCCTGTGGCGTCTTGAATCTGTGCAGGCATGGAATCGAGACAATATCTTCAATGCCCTGAAGGCCGTGGCCGATGCTATGGGAATCAAGTTAAAACCATTTTTGGCACCGTTATTTATTGCGGTTGCCGGCAGCAGTGCCTCAATCTCGGTAATGGACTCAATGAAC
>JBMYPM010000084.1:0-6077 GCA_049600275.1 Porticoccaceae bacterium
TGGATTTGTAATTTTCAGGTTGAGCGAGCGCTTGTTTGAGCGAAGCGAGTTGCGGGAGCGCTGAAAATTTCAAATCCATGGGACCGATCTCAAGGGCAATCACCGGGGCTATTCCCCACCGACAATCCTGAGTAACCGGTAGGGAGATCCTTCGTTGCTGCGCTCTGTCAGGATGACAGAAAGGTGAAGAGTAGGATGACAGGACATGGTGAAAATTCGGGATGAAGAAAATATAGCCCACCATAATTGGCAGACTATATAAAAGAAGTAATCACTTACTTTCAGACAGCAGGGAATGCCCTTCGGGAAGCTGACGAGAAATCCACAGCGCCAACTTATGACGCATATTTGGGTCGCTGATATCCTTCTTCGCCAATGGCTGAATCAGCTTATCCTCCACCAACACCTTATAGATAAACTCAACCTTCAACTTGACCGAATCCTGCTCCTCAATCACACCGTAGGCACGCTTCTGGGCATATACAGCGCCAACCTGGAGCGCCTTCTTAACCAACTCCACCTCATTCGGTAACTTTGACATAGACCCGCTCCTCAATTGTTATCAATTAGTCGACAAACTTACGCGCATTCCTAAACATACGCATCCAGGCACCATCCTCGCCCCAATCATCCGGATGCCAGGAATTTTGCACCGTGCGGTAAACCCGCTCCGGATGCGGCATCATCAATGTAGCACGACCATCGGCACTGGAGACACCAGTAATACCATCCGGCGAACCATTGGGGTTAGCGGGATAAGTGCTGGCAACAGAACCATTGTTATCCAAAAAGCGCATAGCTACCTGGTTGCTGGCCAACAGTCTGTCCATCGCCTTCTGCGACGAAAACTCCGCGCGACCCTCACCGTGAGAAATAGCAATTGGCATATGCGAACCCGCCATTCCCTGGAGGAAAATAGAGGGTGAGTCTTCAACCCGAACCAGCGAGAAACGCGCCTCGAACTGTTCGGAGAGGTTGCGAACAAAGCGCGGCCACAATTCAGCACCGGGAATCAGCGTCTTTAAATTGCTCAGCATCTGGCAACCATTACAAACACCCAGGCTAAAACTGTCAGGACGGTGGAAGAATGTCTGGAACTGGTCGCGAATCTGCTCATTAAACAACACAGTTTTCGCCCAACCCTCACCAGCACCCAGCACATCACCGTAGGAGAAACCGCCACAGGCAATCACACCGGAAAAGTCTGACAGGGAGCGACGGCCGGCGAGCAGATCACTCATATGCACATCCACCGAATCAAAGCCCGCGCGATTAAAGGCCGCAGCCATTTCCACATGACTGTTTACACCCTGCTCGCGCAGAATCGCAACAGCAGGTCGAACACCAGTGTTAATGTAGGGCGCCGCAATATCTTCCTCAGGGTTATAGGTCAGGTTCGCCGAGAGACCGGGATCCTCTGTACAGAGCGCATTAAACTCTTCCCTGGCACAGTCGGCGTTATCTCTCAGGGCCGCCATACGATAGGAGGTCTCAGCCCAGGTGCGCTGCAGATCCACTCGCGGGCGAGTGAACAGCGACTTTTTCTTTTTAACAATTTCCAGTTCCTGGCGATTATTTAATCCGCCCAGCAGGTGAACATCCACCCCCGCATCACTAAAGCGCTCGGCAATAGCATTAGCGCGATCAGCAGTCACCTGAATCACCGCACCCAGCTCTTCATTAAACAGCGCAGCAATCGGATCTTCGCCAAGAGTCTGAATATCGACAGAGACCCCCACATGACCGGCAAAAGACATCTCCGCCAGGGTCGCCAACAGACCGCCGTCCGAGCGATCGTGGTAGGCGAGAATATCGCCCTGCTCTACAGCGGCCTGCATCACATCAAAGAAGCCCTTGATAAGAGCGGGATTATCAACATCCGGCGCAGTATCACCCATCTCATTGTTGACCTGGGCCAGAATAGAACCGCCCATACGGTTGGCACCGGCACCCAGATCCAAAAGCAACAGCTGGGTCTCACCGCAGTCAGTTCGCAGCTGCGGTGTCAGGGTTTTGCGCACATCCAGAACCGGCGAGAAGGCAGTGATAATTAACGACATCGGTGAGGTAACCGCCTTGCCTTCACCACGGTCATTCCAGGTGGTGCGCATAGACATGGAGTCCTTGCCCACCGGGATAGTAATACCCAGTGCCGGACAGAGTTCCATACCCACTGCCTCTACGGTGCGGTAGAGCTTTTCATCTTCACCGGGATGGCCCGCAGGGCTCATCCAGTTAGCGGATAATTTAATATCTTTAAGATCGCCAATTCGCGCTGCAGCTATATTGGTAATCGCCTCACCAATCGCCATACGTCCAGAGGCCGGGGCATTGATCAGTGCCAGCGGGGTGCGCTCGCCCATGGCCATAGCTTCACCGGCAGTGCTGTCATAGGTCACTGTGGTCACCGCACAGTCAGCTACCGGTACCTGCCAGGGTCCGACCATCTGGTCCCGGGCAACCATACCGCCAACGGTTCGATCACCAATGGTGATCAGGAAGTTTTTGCTAGCTACTGTGGGATGGCGCAATACCTGGAATACAGCATCATCTATATTTAATTTTTCCGTTGAGAAGGGGCTGGCCTGGGCCTCCAGCTTCTCGGCGACACGGTGCATTTTTGGCGGCTTACCAAACAGCACAGACATCGGTAGATCCACAGGATCATTATCAAAATGGCTGTCGCTGACAGTAATGGTTTCATCCTCTACGGCTTCACCCACAACAGCTACCGGGCAGCGCTCGCGGTGACAGATCTCCAGGAAGCGGGTCAGGTCGCGGGGCAGTACTGCCAGCACATAGCGTTCCTGGGCTTCGTTACACCAGATTTCAACCGGTGCCATGCCGGGCTCATCATTAGGCACTTTGCGCAACTGGAAATGGCCGCCGGTGCCGCCATCTTTCACCAATTCAGGCAGGGCATTGGAGAGACCGCCGGCACCCACATCGTGGATAAAGGCAATCGGGTTGCTATCACCCTGCTGCCAGCACTGGTCGATCACTTCCTGGCAGCGACGCTCAATCTCAGGGTTCTGGCGCTGCACCGAGGCAAAGTCCAAATCCGCCGAGCTTGAACCGGTCGCCATGGATGAGGCAGCACCGCCGCCGAGACCGATCAACATCGCCGGGCCACCCAGAACTACCAGCTGGGCACCGGGCTCAAATTCAGGCTTATCAACATGGTCTTCGCGGATATTGCCGTAGCCACCGGCGATCATAATCGGCTTGTGATAACCCCGTCGCTGGCCATCAAAATCCACTTCAAAGGTTCTCAGGTAACCGCAGATATTGGGTCGGCCAAACTCGTTGTTAAAGGCCGCGCCACCTATGGGGCCCTCAAGCATAATATCCAGTGCCGAGACAATTCGCTCAGGCTTGCCGTAATCACCTTCCCAAGACTGGCGGTAGTTGGGAATATTCAGGTTGGAGACACTGAAACCAACCAGGCCGACTTTGGGCTTGGAGCCGCGACCCACTGCGCCCTCGTCGCGAATCTCACCACCGGAACCGGTGCCGGCACCGGAATAGGGAGAGATTGCCGTCGGGTGGTTGTGGGTTTCAACCTTCATCAACAGATGCACCGGCTCCTGGCTGTAGTCATAGAGCTTGGTAACCGGATCCGGGTAAAAGCGCCCGCCTTCGCTGCCGACTACAACGGCGGCGTTATCTGAATAGGCAGAGAGTACATTCTCGCCATTGACCTTGAAGGTGTTGCGAATCATGCCAAACAGGGAGTGCTCCTGCTCCTCACCGTCCAGGGTCCAGCTGGCATTAAATATTTTATGGCGACAGTGCTCCGAGTTGGCCTGGGCAAACATCATCAACTCAACATCGGTGGGGTTGCGCTGAAGCTCATTAAAGCTATCGACCAGATAGTCGATCTCGTCATCGGCAAGCGCCAGGCCCAATTCGATATTGGCAGTCTTAAGCGCCTCTACACCGCCGCCCAGGGTATCTACACTGGTTAACGGCGCTGGCTGCTGGTGACTGAACAGCACATCAGCTTTGTCTAAATCGTCGAGTACCGAC
Source organism: Porticoccaceae bacterium (assembly GCA_049600275.1). Taxonomy (GTDB): domain Bacteria; phylum Pseudomonadota; class Gammaproteobacteria; order Pseudomonadales; family Porticoccaceae; genus HTCC2207. Next base: position 4,030 of record JBMYPM010000084.1, read on the forward strand.
TCAACCATACGGTCGTGAAGTTCTGCCGCCACAGCGGCTAGTTGCTCTTCACCAAGCACCTCGCCAGCCTCAACATAGTAGGCGATACCGCGCTCAACTCTGCTTACCTGGTTAAGGCCGCAGTTATGGGCAATATCAGTGGCCTTACTCGACCAGGGCGAAATGGTGCCAGGACGAGGTACAACCAGAATCAGCTGGCCTTTGGTGGCTGTTTTCTCTTCCCGCGGACCATAGGTGAGCAGCGCTTTCAGGGTCTCTACACCGCTGTCGCCCAGGGGTTCGGCAAGATCGGCAAAATGCACATACTCCGCATAAACCGAGACCAGGGATGGAACGGATTTTTGCAGGGTAGAGAGTAATTTTTTACGTCTAAACGCAGAGAGAGAAGGTGCGCCGCTGAGGATCATCATAGATGGAGTGCTCATATTCATCTGATTGGGAAAGCCCGACATTCTAGCGGAAAAACCGCGCGTTGGCAGATAGAATTTAGCAAACCATGTACAATTATTTTTCACCTATTAAACACAACAGCAATTATTTACAGCAAATCGCATTTGGCGGCCTAAAAATTCTATGAGAGGACTTTCAAACAGAGCGAGACGGATACGCAACCGGACACTCCTGATCCTGTCAGCCAGTGTATATTTGCTCTATGTAACCAGCGCCGCCCGCATCAGCGACCTTGAGCAAATCCAAACCAGCGGCGAACTTCATGTGCTGACGCTCGACGGCCCAACCACCTATTTTGAGGATGGTCGCGGCAAAAACGGTTTCGAATACCTGCTCGCCAAAGCCTTTGCTGACAGCCTCGGCGTCGAACTGGTAATGAAGTCCAAACCCACATTGCGCTCAATGCTACTCTCAGTGGGTGGCCCTGAGGGCAGTTTTGCCGCGGCCAATATTACCCAGACCAAAAACCGCGAAGACTGGATTCAGTTTTCCGACCCCTATATGGAAGTCACCCAGCACCTGGTATACAGGCGCGGCAGTTCACGACCACGCTCTTTGAATGGCCTCAATGGCGAGCTGATGGTTATCAAGGGCTCCTCCCATAGCGAGCGCCTCGAATACTGGACAAAGGACTACCCAAACCTGGTATGGAAAGAGAGTGATAGTGCAGAGATGAGCGAGCTACTGCGTATGGTTCACGACAGGGAGATCAGCTACACCGTGGTCGATTCCCTGGCCTATCTGGTAAGTCGGCATATCTACCCCCAGGTGCGGCGGGCCCTGGATATTTCCGATACACAGCCTATTGCCTGGGCATTTCCCAAGCACGGCGATGGCACCCTGCTAAAGGCGGCAAATAAATTTTTACAGGAATACAGTGACAGCGGCGAGCTGGCTGCGCTTAAAGACGAACTGTTGGCTCATACCAAAGACTTCTCTGTTGCCGACTCCCAGCGACTCGGTGAGCTGGTTAAAAAGCGGCTACCAGACTACCAGGCGCTATTTGAAGAGACCGCCCGACAATTTGATATCGACTGGCACCTGTTGGCAGCAGTTGCCTACCAGGAGTCTCACTGGAACCCCAAGGCACGCTCACCAACTGGCGTACGCGGATTGATGATGCTGACCCTAGGCACCGCCCGTGAAATGAATATTAAGAATCGCCTCGACCCCCTGCAGAGTTTGCAGGGCGGTGCCGCCTACCTGGCCAAACTAAAAGGCAGGCTGCCCAAGCGAATTGGCGAGCCGGATCGCACCCTGATGACATTGGCTGCTTACAATGTGGGTATGGGGCATCTGGAAGATGCACGGATACTGACCGAGCGCAGCGGGAAAAACCCGGATCTGTGGGTTGATGTGCGCGAACATCTGCCACTGCTGAGCAATAAACAGTACTACTCAACATTAAAATATGGTTTTGCCCGCGGCAGCGAGCCGGTCACCTATGTGGACAATATTCAGTACTACACCCGCTACCTGCAACTGAATTCACTTTCCCTGCAGCGAGAGAGCGAAAACAGCGATGAAAATATTACTGAGACCTCTAGGAAGAGTGACTGGGAAGGCTCTGGTCCATCATCGCTATAAAGGGTAATAAA
>JBMYPM010000085.1:0-6068 GCA_049600275.1 Porticoccaceae bacterium
GGGCCTATTACGAATTGGGCTGGGGCGGCTGGTGGTTCTGGGACCCGGTCGAGAATGCCTCATTTATGCCCTGGCTGGTGGGCACTGCCCTGGTACACAGTATCTCCGCCACAGAAAAGCGCGGGGTATTCCGTAGCTGGACATTACTGCTGGCAATACTGGCGTTTTCCCTGAGCCTGCTCGGAACCTTTCTGGTGCGCTCCGGTGTTCTGACCTCGGTACATGCCTTCGCCAGTGATCCCGAGCGCGGTGTGTTTATCCTTGCCTTTTTGGGGCTGGTGGTCGGCGGTTCGTTACTGCTATTTGCTTTGCGTGGTCCGGATATGCAGAGTCACAGCCAGAACGGACTTCAGCAGAGCGCGAGCTTCAGCGGCTGGTCGCGGGAAATGCACCTGCTGTTTAACAACATACTGCTGGTTACATCCACGGCGATGATTCTTCTCGGTACCCTCTATCCACTGATTGCCGATGTCCTGAATATGGGCAAAATCTCCGTAGGCCCGCCGTACTTTGATTTCTTCTTTGTGCCCCTCAGCCTCGGTTTAATGGTGGCAATGGGCTTTGCGGTATTTACTCGCTGGAAAAAAACCGATGCGCAGCTGCTTCTGCAAAAAGGTGTTGTACCGGTAATTATCAGCCTTGTTGCAGGCTTGATACTGCCGCTGTTTTTAGCGCACTATTTTGCTCAGGAAATCTCCTGGTCAAGCTATTCTATTACTGCTGTTATTACCCTGGCCGTCAGCTTTTGGGTTGTAACCATGAGCCTTGAAGATCTCTGGGACAAGCTCAGTAATGGCGGCTTTAATATTCGCAATGTTAAAAAACTCTCCGCCAGTTACTGGGGCATGCTCTGCGCTCATACAGGTATTGCCGTCTGCGCCCTGGGTGTTGGACTCAGCTCAGTCTACGATGTGCAGAAAGACCTGCGTATGGTGCCGGGAGACAGTCAGGAAGTTGCCGGTTATGAGTTCCGCTTTGATCGCCTGGACAATGTTCAGGGGCCAAACTATACGGCCAGTCGCGGACAGATATCGGCCCTAAAGGATGGCCAGCTAATCACCGTACTCTTTCCGGAGAAACGCCATTACAGTGCCCGCAACCAGGTAATGACTGAAGCTGATATCGACGCCAGCCTCAGTCGTGATCTCTATGTCTCATTAGGTGAGCCTTTAAAAGGCGATGCCTGGGCGATCCGCCTGTATGTAAAACCCTTTGTGCGCTGTATCTGGCTCGGCGGCATTATGATTAGCCTCGGCGGAATGCTCGCGGTTATGGACAAGCGTTATCGTCGACGACGCCAGAAAAACAGCCCAGCAGCCAGTGAAAAGGGAGCGGTCGCCCTGTGAGTAGTCGTCCTGTCAATAGATTAGTCCTGTTTGCGCCACTGCTGATCTGCATAGCACTGGGCGCATTCCTGTTTTCCAGCCTGGGTAAAGATCCCCAGGAGTTGCCATCGGCCCTGGTGGGTCAGCCGTTCCCGGAATTTGCCCTTGAGGAGCTCAATAATCCCCAGCGCCAGGTAAGTCGAGCAGATTTTCGCGGTGACAGTGAAAATGGCCAGGTGGTACTGGTCAATATATGGGCCACCTGGTGTTTTGCCTGCCGCATAGAACACCCCTACCTGAATGGGCTCGCAGAGCAGGGCGTGGCGATTATTGGCCTTAACTACAAAGACAATCGCATACTGGCCAAGGAGTGGTTGGTTGAGCGTGGCGATCCCTACCAGTTCAATATTTTTGATCCCAGTGGAACACTGGGTATCGACCTCGGTGTCTATGGTGCACCGGAAACCTACCTGGTTGATGCCAGGGGAATAATCCGTCACCGCCGCGTAGGTGTTGTTGACGAGCGCATCTGGAATAAAGAATTCCGCGAGCTCTACAACCAGCTAGTGGATGAAGCCAATGATCAATAAGTTGGGCCTGTTTCTTTTATTGTTTATCTCCTGCGACCTTATTGCCGGTGTCGATGTGGTGAATTTTTCTGATGAATCCCTGCGTCCGCGCTACCAGCAGCTAATCCAAGAGTTGCGCTGCCCCAAGTGCCAGAACCAAAACCTGGCCGACTCCAATTCACCAATTTCCGTGGATCTGCGCAACCAGGTGCAGCGTTTGCTGGAAGAGGGCAAGAGCAACGATGAGATTAAAACCTACCTCAGCGATCGTTACTCGGACTTTATCCTCTATCGCCCTCAGGTGAAGAAAAATACCTGGGCACTATGGATCGCGCCGATTGTTTTACTGCTTGTAGGCCTGCTGATTTTATACCGGATTTTCCAGCGCCAAAAAACTACAGCGCCCTATAAAGCGCCGGTCAGTTCCCAGGATCAGGAACGTCTGCGTGAGCTCTTGAAAGATACCAATGGAGATTCAAATTAATGACTTTGTGGCTGGGAATACTCATAATTTTAATCCTTGCCGGTGCATTCCTGGTCTATCCATTTGTATCCAGGGAAACCATAGAGTCCGACCTGCACAGCCAGTCTGAGCAGGCCAATATCGATATATTCCGCGATCAGCAGCAACAGTACCAGCAGCAGCTTGAACGCGATGAAATCAGCCAGCAGCAATATTCAGCCATGGTTGCCGAAGCCGAGCAGCTTCTGCTGAGTAATACCGCCTCTGGAAAGTCGGAAAATAAAACCCGGTTTGCCACCGGACAGGGTCTTTGGATACTGCCCGTCCTACTGGTCATCATTCCCCTGGCAACAATCTGGATATACCAGGGCCTGGGAGCCAGTCCCGACGAGCAGATCGCCGAAAAGCTCGCAGTGCAGGGGCAGTCTGCCACTGCCGGCCAGGACATGGTCTGGGATGCCGAGTTGATTGCCATGATCAGTGAGCGCGTAAAACAGCGCCCTGACAATATTTATTACTGGACTATCCTGGCCCAGGAAGCAGTATCCCGCGGTGATATGTCAGCTGCGGCCAATTATTTTTCCGAGACCGTAAGAATAGAGCCCAGGGAGAGCTATCTGCTCGGCCAGTACGCCCAGGCGCTGTTTTTTGCCGAGAACAACCGGTTTACACAGCGGGTTAATACAGCGATCGATAATGCCTTTGCGGTGGACTCATCCAACCAGACAGTGCTTGGCTTAAAGGGCATTCAAGCCTTTGAAAGCAGAGACTACAAACTGGCCATTACCTTTTGGCAGGGCGCAGCACAGCAGCTGGATCCGGCCAGTGGTGACTGGCAAGCCCTGCAAAACGGTATCCAGAAAGCTCGTCAACTGATGGGAGACACAATCCCTGGTGTGGAATTGGCTATTGCCCTGAGCATCGATAAAAATATCCAGTTCTCGGCGAATCAACTGGTCTTTGTCGCAGTTATTGAAGCTGAAGGGCCGCCTATGCCGATCGCCGCGCGCAAACTTTCCGCCAGCCAGTTGCCCACAGAAATCCTTCTCAGTGATAAGGATGCCCTTGTTGATGGGCGCAACCTCTCCAGTGCAGAAAATATTCGTGTGATTGCCAGGCTATCCACTTCTGGAACTGCAACGCCTCAGGCGGGCGATTGGGAAGCTGTCAGCGATATTATTGCGATTGCCGGTAATCAAAAAAGTCTCGAGCTGAATATTTCCAGGCAGCGCACCCAGTAGCACCCTTAACCAACTCTATTCCTCTGTCTCCCACTTCCCCTGGGAGCCCATGATTTGCATCAACCGCAACAAAGTTGCCGTTGAAAATCCTCCAGCCGTCCCCAAGTTATGTAGTAAGCAACAAAAAAACATTTATTAGAGGCTAATAATGCGAATTGATAAACTCACCAACCAATTGCAGAGCGCACTGGCTGATGCCCAGTCACTAGCCGTGGGCAACGATCATTCAGCCATAGAGCCGGTACATCTGTTACTGGCGCTGCTCAACCAGCAGGGCGGCAGTATTCGGCCCATACTAAACCGCTCAGGCTTTGATGTTGCAGGTCTTCAGGCAGAGCTGAATACTCAGCTCGAAAAACTGGCAAAAGTCACCTCGCCAACCGGAGAAGCCAATCTGTCCCAGGATCTCGGGCGGCTGATGAATATGGCCGACCGCGCCGCCCAGCAAAAGGGCGACGGATTTATTTCCAGTGAAATAGTGCTGGTAGCCGCCCTTGAAGATAAAGGCACAGTGGGCAAAACCTTGAAAAAGTTTGGTGATACAGGCAAGGCCAAAGAGGCGATTGAATCACTTCGCGGCGGCGATACTGTCAATGACCCGGACGCTGAAAGCCAGCGTGAAGCCCTGGATAAATATACTATCGACCTGACCGAGCGGGCTGAGTCCGGCAAGCTTGATCCAGTAATTGGCCGCGACGATGAAATTCGCCGTACCATCCAGGTATTGCAGCGCCGCACGAAAAATAATCCGGTACTGATCGGCGAGCCCGGGGTTGGTAAAACCGCAATTGTCGAAGGCCTGGCGCAGCGTATCGTCAATGGCGAAGTGCCCGAGGGGCTAAAAGACAAGCGGGTTCTAACACTTGACCTGGGCGCACTGCTGGCCGGCGCAAAATTTCGCGGCGACTTTGAAGAGCGTTTAAAAGCTGTACTTAAAGACCTCGCCAAGCAGGAAGGACAAATTATCCTGTTTATCGATGAAATACATACCATGGTCGGTGCCGGTAAAGCCGAGGGTGCCATGGATGCCGGCAATATGCTTAAGCCAGCACTGGCCCGCGGTGAGCTGCACTGTGTCGGTGCCACCACTCTTGACGAATACCGCCAGTATATTGAAAAGGATGCCGCCCTTGAGCGCCGCTTCCAGAAGATCCTTGTCGATGAACCCAATGAAGAAGATACCGTGGCTATTTTGCGCGGCTTAAAAGAGCGCTACGAAGTCCACCACGGCGTAGAGATTACCGACAGCGCAATTGTCGCCGCGGCAAAGCTCTCCCAGCGCTATATCACCGACCGCCAGTTGCCCGACAAAGCCATTGACCTGATCGACGAAGCGGGAAGCCGTATTCGCATGGAGATCGATTCCAAACCCGAGGCTATGGATCGCCTTGAGCGCCGCCTTATCCAGTTAAAAATAGAGCGCGAAGCGGTTAAGAAAGACAAAGACGAAGCCTCGCGTAAGCGCCTGGAAAAACTCGAAGATGATATCGCCACCCTCGGCAAGGAATACGCCGACCTCGAAGAGATCTGGAAAGCTGAGAAAGCCTCCATGCAGGGTGCAACCCATATTAAAGCCGAGCTTGAGCAGGCCAGGGTTGACCTTGAAGCCGCCCACCGCGAAGGCAATCTGGAAAAAATGGCACAGCTTCAATACAGCGTTATCCCCGAGCTGGAAAAACAGTTGGACAGTGCCAGCGATCAAGAGCAGGTTGAAACACAGCTGCTGCGCAATAAGGTCACTGAAGAAGAGATTGCCGAAGTGGTTTCCAAATGGACCGGCATTCCCGTCTCTAAAATGCTGGAAGGTGAGCGCGATAAGCTGCTGCGTATGGAGGATTCACTGCACAGGCGTGTGATGGGGCAGAGCGAAGCTGTGGTTGCAGTTTCCAATGCGGTACGCCGTTCCCGCGCAGGCCTCGCCGACCCCAACCGTCCCAATGGCTCGTTTCTGTTCCTCGGGCCAACGGGTGTCGGCAAAACTGAACTCTGTAAATCACTCGCCGAGTTTTTATTCGACAGTGAAGACGCCATGGTGCGCATCGATATGTCAGAGTTTATGGAAAAGCACTCGGTGGCAAGATTGATCGGCGCACCTCCGGGCTATGTGGGTTATGAAGAGGGCGGCTATCTCACCGAAGCCGTGCGTCGCCGACCCTATGCAGTGCTATTGCTCGATGAAGTCGAAAAAGCCCACCAGGACGTCTTTAATATCCTCCTGCAGGTTCTTGAGGATGGCCGCCTGACCGACGGTCAGGGGCGCACCGTCGACTTTAAAAACACCGTGATTGTGATGACCTCAAACCTGGGCTCCGATGTCATTCAGATGCTCGCCGGAGAAGAGAATTACGATGTCATGAAATCCTCGGTAATGGATGTTGTAAGCAGCCATTTCCGTCCGGAATTTATCAACCGGGTCGACGAGGTTGTAGTCTTCCATCCCCTCGCCCAAGAACAGCTGCGCGGTATAGCT
>JBMYPM010000086.1:0-6047 GCA_049600275.1 Porticoccaceae bacterium
GTAAAACAGCCACCCGCAAGCTGACCGTGGCCGAAGCCCTGAAGCAGCTTAAAGACGAGGAAGCCGCCAAACTGATCAATGAAGAAGAGATTAAAACCACAGCCGTCACTGCCGCCGAGCAAAACGGCATAGTGTTTCTCGACGAGATAGACAAGGTCTGCCGTCGCGGTGAAGCCAGCGGTGCCGATGTCTCTCGCGAAGGTGTCCAGCGCGACCTGTTGCCATTAATCGAGGGCAGCACCGTGTCAACCAAATACGGCATGATTAAAACCGACCATATTTTATTTATCGCCTCCGGCGCCTTCCATCTCGCCAAGCCCTCGGACCTGATCCCCGAGCTGCAGGGGCGACTGCCGATCCGCGTAGAGCTGCACTCACTGAAAATTAACGATTTCGAGCGTATTCTCACCGAACCAAGAGCCTCATTAACCAAGCAGTACCATGAGCTGATGGGCACTGAAGGCGTGGATATCTCCTTTACCGAAGATGGTGTCAGGCGCATTGCCGAGATCGCCTTTGAGGTTAACGAGGGCACAGAAAATATTGGCGCCCGCCGCCTGCATACGATTATGGAGCGACTTTTGGAAGAGATATCCTTTGACGCCTCTGACCTGGGTAGCAGCGAGCAAACCATCGCCATAGATAAAGCCTTTGTCGATAAGCAACTCGGCGAGCTGGCCGCCGACGAAGACCTGACCAGGTTTATTCTCTAATATGAACAAGCCATTGGATAACAGCCTGGTGCCAAGCCGGCTGGTTCTCAATAAGCGCAAGGATTGCCTGAGCCTGGAATACGCTGGTGATATACGTCACCAGCTGCCCGCCGAATACCTGCGTGTACTCTCACCCAGCGCCGAAGTCCGCGGTCACGGCCGCGGCCAGGAAGTACTGCAGACCGGCAAGCGGAATGTGCTTATCAGCGCCATTGCCAAGTCCGGAAACTATGCAATCCAGATCAGCTTTACTGATGGCCATGATTCCGGGATCTACAGCTGGGACTATCTCTACGAGCTGGGCAGCAACTACGAGAGCAAATGGGCTGACTACCTGCAATCCTTACAGCAGGCAGGCCAGACTCGGGATCCCGACACCCAGGTGGTCAAGCTGGTCTAGCAAAAAAGTCCAAACTACCTGCAGGCAATTAGCCATATCAATACCTAATTACCTTAACTCCGGCTACAATAGGCGGCCAATAATTCAACATAGATGCCACAATGCCTGACAAAACCACCCACTTCGGTTACAAAACCGTCAACACTGAAGAGAAAGCGGAAAAAGTTGCCGAGGTGTTCCACTCGGTAGCCTCCAGCTACGACCTGATGAACGACCTTATGTCGGCTGGCATCCACCGCCTGTGGAAGCGTATGACTATCGAGATGTCCGGTGTGCGCCGCGGCCACAGGGTTCTGGATATTGCCGGTGGCACCGGCGACCTGGCAGCCAAGTTCTCGCGTATTGTCGGCCCTGAGGGCCAGGTGGTACTGGCGGATATCAACGACTCTATGCTGAAAGTGGGTCGCGACCGCCTGATGGATCGCGGCGTGGTCAACAATATCCAGTTCGCCCAGGCCAATGCCCAGTACCTGCCCTTTCCGGATAATAGCTTCGATGTGATTACCATCGCCTTTGGCCTGCGCAATGTCACCGATAAGGATATGGCACTGCGCTCCATGAACCGCGTGCTTAAACCCGGCGGCAAACTGCTGGTACTGGAATTTTCCAAACCACCGAGCCAGTTACTGTCAAAAATTTACGACAGCTACTCGTTTAGCATACTGCCTAAACTCGGCCAGCTGTTCGCCAAAGACAGCGACAGCTACCAGTATCTCGCCGAGTCCATTCGTATGCACCCGGACCAGGAAACCCTGAAAGGGATGGTGGAAAATGCCGGCTTTAGCAACTGCGACTACCACAATATGACCGGTGGAATTGTCGCCCTGCACCGTGGAGTTAAGCCCTAGTGATTTTTAACGCCATGCAGGCCTCGGCTTTTGAGGCGGCAGAGAAACTTATCAATGCGGCCCTTGAATACGACCCTGCGACCCAGCGCCAAATCGCTGCACTCGAAGGCAAACTGCTGCTTGTTGAAAGCAGTATGCCGCCCCTTAAGGTAGCCATTGAAGCCACCAGCACGGGCATAATGCTGCACAGCAACTGGCAGGACAGCGCCGACACCACTGTCAGCGGTTCACTGCTTGCGATGCTCAGCCTGGCGATCGATAACGACCAGCAAATATCCTTTGCCGGCACCGGTATTAGCGTTAACGGAGACCTTGACTTTTTAATTAGAATCAACAATTTAATGCGTAATCTTAATGTTGATTGGGAGGCCGCATTAGCTACTGTCATCGGTGATATTCCCGCCCATATACTCGCCGATACATTGCGCAGTTCAACCACTGTTGCTATGGATGCCGGTCGCAGAGCCAAGTCTGCCGCCGCAGAAATCGCCCAGGAAGAGCTTCGCGCAACACCCTCTGCAACTGAGTACCAGGACTTTACCCAGCGGGTTCGTCACCTCTCCACAGAAGTGGAACGCGCCGCGGCGCGAATTAATAAGAGCCGCCAAAAGATTGAGCAGCTGGTGGCTGCTACCCTGGCCGACAAACCGGCTGCAAATAACCCTGAGCCGGGGAGCAACTCTTGATCCGATTTCGCCGGCTTTTAAAGATCATCCATGTTGTCTACCGCTATCGTCTCGACAGCCTGGTTGATAAAGACAGGCTGCCACTGCTGGCGCGCCTGGCACTGGCCCCCGCGGTTTTATATGGACGGCCCTCGAGCAGTCGCGGTGAGCGCCTGCGCAGAGCCCTGGAGAGCCTGGGCCCAATCTTTGTAAAGTTTGGCCAGCTGCTCTCAACCCGCCCGGACCTGGTACCAGAAGATATTTGCTCAGAATTGGCCCAGCTTCAGGACAATGTGCCACCTTTTAAATCCGCCAGGTTCCGCCAGATTGTCGAGCAGGCACTGGGCAGCAGTGTCGACGAGCTATTTCTCAGCTTTGAAGCAGAACCCCTCGCCTCCGCCTCTGTGGCCCAGGTCCACGCCGCAGTGCTCAAAGATGGCAGCCAGGTGGTGGTTAAAGCGGTGCGGCCAAATATCGCCAGGGTAATCAGCAAGGATATTGCCCTGATGTATACCCTCGCCCGCCTGCTGGCCAGGTACAGCCAGGACGGTCGACGCCTGCGCCCGGTCGAGGTAGTCGCCGACTATGAGCAGGTTATCTTCGACGAACTCAACCTTCAGGCTGAAGGCGCCAATGCCTCCCTGCTAAGGCATAACTTCGATGGTTCGCCGCTGCTCTATGTGCCAAAGATCAACTGGGACTACTCCAATGAGAAAGTGCTGGTTATGGAGCGTATTTACGGCACGCCGGTAACCAATATCGACGAGCTGAAAGCCGCCGGGGTCAACTTTAAAGCCCTGGCCGAACGGGGTGTTGAGATCTTCTTTACCCAGGTATTCGAGCACAACTTCTTCCATGCGGATATGCACCCGGGCAATATCTTTGTCGATAGCAGCAACCCGGAAAAGCCCTCCTATATCGCCATCGACTGCGCGATTATGGGCTCCCTGAGCAAAGATGATCAGTACTATATGGCGCGCAACCTGATCGCTATATTCAAGCGTGACTACCGCCAGGTAGCAGAGCTGCATATTCGCTCTGGCTGGGTGCCCGAACACACCCCGGTAAATGAGTTTACCAGCGCCATTCGCGCCGTCTGCGAGCCGATCTTCCAGCGCCCGCTCAATGAGATATCCCTCGGCCATATGCTGATCAGCCTGTTTACCACCGCGCGACGCTTTGATATGGAGGTGCAGCCCTCCCTGGTACTACTGCAAAAAACCCTGCTGAATATTGAAGGGCTGGGTCGCCAGCTCTACCCCCAGCTCGACCTGTGGACGACTGCCCAGCCATTTCTCGACAAGTGGTTAAAGGATCGCTACTCGCCAAAAAGCCTGTTTAAGCAGTTTAAACGCTATGCACCGGACTGGCTGGAACAGCTGCCGGAAATTCCACCGCTGATCTACCAGGCACTGCAATCCATGCAGCAAAATGGCACGGCAGACACCTCGACAGAGGCCGCCACAGAAGTTGCGCCCACAGTTTCCAAAGTTGCCAGTTCGCGCAAATGGTTTCCCGGTATTGCCGGTGCAGCGATTGGTTCCGGACTCTGTTTAGCCTTTCCTGAAACAGCCAATTCAATTTCCCAGCTGCCAGAGACCGGCCTTCTGCTGGTCGCCAGCGGCCTGGTGCTATTACTGCTGCGCTAGGCTTTTGCCTTTGCTCTGGCTTGGGCTAGTGTTGAGTAATAACTACTGCCATAATTCATCAATTAATTAACAGGACACCAAATTAATGAGTTTTCTCGACCAAGTAGCCTGGAACAGTGACGGGCTGGTTCCAGCCATAGCCCAAGACGCGGCGACGGGCCGGATACTGATGCTCGCCTGGATGAATGCCGAAGCGCTGCAATTGACGGCTGATGAAAACCGCGCCGTCTACTGGTCGCGATCGCGCAACAAACTGTGGCGCAAAGGTGAAGAATCCGGGCATGTCCAGACTATCAAGGAGCTGCGCCTCGACTGCGACAATGATGTTATTGTTATGCTGGTTGACCAGCTCGGCGGCATAGCCTGTCACACCGGCAGGGAGTCATGCTTTTATCGAGTACTGGAAGATGGCCAGTGGAAAACTGTAGATCCGGTTCTAAAGAATCCCAAGGAAATTTACTAATGAGCAGTACAGATGTTCTACAACAACTCTGCGAAGTACTGGAAGCGCGCAAGCAGCAGTCATCTGCTGATAAGTCCTATGTGGCCAGCCTCCATGAAGCGGGACTCAACAAGATTCTTGAAAAGGTTGGCGAAGAGGCTGTAGAGACTATTCTTGCCGCCCGCGATGCAGAGGTTAGCGGCAGCAACGACAAGCTCATCTACGAAACCGCCGACCTGTGGTTTCACAGCCTGGTCATGCTCTCGCATCTTGGTGAAGATGCCCAGGCGATAATCAGTGAACTGGAAAGACGTTTTGACCTTTCCGGCCACGTTGAAAAAGCCTCGCGCTAAACCGCGAACAAATAACACAACAATAGAATATTTAACGGAGAATTAAGATGGGTTTTGGATGGCAGGAACTACTTATTATTTTGGTTATTGTCGCGCTGATTTTTGGTACTAAAAAATTGCGTGGCATCGGCTCTGACCTGGGCGGCGCAGTTAAGGGCTTTAAAGACTCTGTGTCTGCGGATGATGACGCTTCTGCGGAGAAGCCAGCTGACAGCTCTGAACAGAGAACGTCAGAAGAGCCGGCTACGGAAGATAAAAAAGAATCTGCTGAATAATTAATGTTTGATATCGGCTTTTCAGAACTGCTGCTGATCGCCCTCGTCACCCTGCTGGTGATGGGTCCCGAACGCCTTCCCCAAGCGGTGCGCAGTATCTCCCTGTGGCTTGGACGCCTCAAGCAAATGTTCGCCACGGCGCGGCGCGACCTGGAACAGGAAGTCGGTATGGACGATATTCGCCAGCAACTGCACAACGAACAGGTTATGCGCGAGCTCAACGAGAGCAAAGAGCAGCTTGAAGAGAGCTACAACCAGGCCTTCGACAACAGCCTGGAAATGACTTCGGAAAACCCTTTTGAGGCGCCAGCAGAGGATAAAAAGCCTTTAGCTTCAGCTGATAAGGAGCCCTCCGCGTCTCCTAACAAGGAGCCCTCAGCGTCTCGTAATAAAGAGCAAGACCCAGATGACTGAAGAAACCCTCGACAGCCAGCCCTTTATGGCCCACCTGATTGAATTTAGAGACCGCGCACTGCGCGCTATCGCCTCTGTTGCAATTGTCTTTATCGGCCTGTTCTCGTTTAGCAATGAACTCTACCTCTATGTCTCAGAGCCATTGCGGCAGTATCTTCCCGAATCATCAACCATGATTGCCACCGATGTTGCCTCGCCATTTCTAACGCCATTTAAACTCACCCTGGTGTTATCCATGTTTGCGGCCATGCCCTATATTCTCTATCAGCTGTGGGCTTTTATCGCGCC
>JBMYPM010000087.1:0-5990 GCA_049600275.1 Porticoccaceae bacterium
TATTTTTACCAGCCTGTTGCTGGCACCTTTTCTCTTTCCAAGGTATTTTTTGCCGGCGCTATGGAATAGTTTTTTTGGCTGCAAAGAGTCATTTTCCATCCGCCTGAAATCTATTGTGCACTTCTGTGTGGCCTGTGCCTGGGCACGATCTCTTCGCAAACAGCAGGTTTCCCAGATCCATTCCCAGTGGATTAACTCCTGCGGCACTGTGGGGATGTACGCCGCCTGGCTGTTAGGTAAACCCTTTAGTTTTACCGGTCATGCGGCGGATCTTTTTCGCGAGCGCTGCTCCCTGAAAGACAAGATCAAGCGGGCGCAGTTTATTGTCTGTATCTCTTCGTTTCATCGGGATTTTTATCTTGCCGAGGGCGCCGATTCGGGCCAGTTGATTATTAGCTACTGCGGTATAGATACAGCACTGTTTTCTCCCCGCCAGGACCCTGGGGCAGGCTCTAGGGCAGGTCCAGTCCGGCTGATCTCTTCGGCACGGCTGGTGGATAAGAAGGGGTTTAAATATCTTATTTCAGCCTGCAAGGATCTCGACCAGCAGGGCATTGATTTCAGCTGCACCATTGCTGGGGATGGGCCGCTTCTCAATCAGCTGGAGTACCAGATTCAACAGCTCCACCTGGGCCACAGGATCACCCTTACCGGTCGCCCCCTGCTCCAGGAGGATATCCCCAGTTTTATGCGTCGTGGCGATATTTACTGCCTGCCCTGTGTCTGGGCGGATGATGGCGATGTTGATGGTCTGCCACAGATGTTAATGGAAGCAATGGCCTGTGGGGTGCCAGTTATTTCGACAAAACTGGTCGGAATTCCCGATCTTGTGGTCGATGGTGAAAGCGGACTGCTTGCGCAACCCAATAGCATAGATGACCTTAGCAGCAAGCTTCGACGGTTAATTGAAGACGAGCCGTTGCGCAGCAGTCTGTCACTGAATGGCCGGCAGCGCGTCGAGCAGAAATTTGATTTATCGACCTGCCTGAATCCACTGTTTGAAAAATTTATGCGCAATATTGAAAGAGAAAAATTTTCAGAAAACAGCCTTAATAAAACTAAAATCAAAACAAAAGCTAAAGGAATTAGCCAATGATTATTTCGCAAACCCCCTACCGGGTGAGTTTTGCCGGAGGTGGCACAGACCTGCCATCGTTCTATCAAAAGGAGATGGGTGCCGTTCTATCGGTGGGCCTGTCGCAGCATATGTATGTCACCGTCAGTCCGCGGTTTAAAGCCTCCACACGTATCGCCTACACCAAAACCGAGATCGCCGACAGCATAGAACAGATCGAGCACACCATTGCCCGTGAAGCGCTGCGTATGACCGAGCTTGGCAAGCACCTGGAAATTACCACCATTGGCGATGTCCCCTCGGGTACTGGTCTGGGTTCGAGTAGTAGCCTGGCGGTGGGTTTAATCAATGCCCTAAATGCCTACAAGGGGCAGATAAGCAGTCCTCAGCATCTGGCCGAGAAAGCCTGTGAAATCGAGATCGATATCCTCAAAAAACCGATTGGTAAACAGGACCAGTACGCCGCAGCATTTGGTTCGCTCAACTATATGCGCTTTAACCCGGATAACAGTGTCGATGTTGAACCTGTGCCCTACAAGCCTGAAACCCTGCGCGAGTTAGAGTCGCGAACCCTTTTGCTGTACACCGCCCAGCAGCGCAGTGCCGACGATATCCTGGTGAAGCAGAGTGCCGGTACCCAGCGCCAGGATACATTCACTGTTCTCCGGGAGATGCGCGATCTTGCCGAAGAGATGCGCAATGTAATTTCCGGCAGCGGCAATATCGACGACTTTGCCGCGCTGTTACACCAGGGCTGGCTGCTTAAAAAATCCCTCGGCTTCGGTATTTCCAACCAGCATATTGATGATTGGTACAACGCTGCGCTAAAGGCTGGCGCCCAGGGCGGCAAGCTGCTAGGTGCCGGTGGCGGCGGATTTTTAATGTTGCTGGCTCCGCCGGAAAAACACCAGGCAATTCGCGATGCGCTGGGCAATCCACGGGAGATCCCCTTTGAGGTCGATCGTCGGGGAAGCAGAATTATTTTTATTAGTGACAGGTACAAAATTTAGCTCGCGGACTTATCGGGTTGAGTTTTAAAGGATTGAAATCAAGGAGTAGGAAAAAATGAAGATATTGTTAACCGGTGGTGCCGGTTATGTGGGCAGTGCCTGCCTGCGACTTCTAAAGCAGTCAGGTCACCAGGTTGTGGCCTTCGACAATCTGGTTGAAGGGCATGCTAAAGCGGTTGACGGTGCCGACCTGGTCGTTGGTGATATTCGCGACACAGCACTGTTGGAAAAAACCCTGCGCGATAACCAGATTGAAGCGGTGATGCATTTTGCTGCAGCCACCAATGTTGGCGAGTCGGTCACTAATCCCGCCTATCATTACGACAATAATATTGGCGGTACGCTATCGCTGTTAAATGCCATGGTCGCAGTTGGGGTTAAGAAAATTCTCTTCTCCAGCACCTGCGCAACCTATGGTTTAAATCCCTCCAGCCCAATGTCGGAGGATGCCGAGCAGGACCCCTGCAGTCCCTACGCGAGAACCAAACTGGCAGTTGAATGGATGATCAGGGACTTTGCCCACACCTATGGCATTGGCTTTACTATCCTGCGTTACTTTAATGCTGCAGGTGCCTCGACTGATGGTCGATTTGGTGAATACCATCACCCGGAGACCCACCTGATTCCCCTGGTTTTACAGGATATCCTCGAAGGGCCAAAAGCCTTAAAAGTATTTGGTAATGACTACCCAACAGAGGATGGCACCTGTATCCGCGACTATGTGCATATTGAAGACCTGGCCAGTGCGCATCTATTGGCGATGGAGGCCATTGATGAGCGTACAGGCGAGGTCTACAACATCGGCACAGGCAATGGGCAGTCGGTGCTGGATATTATTAAAGCCTGTGAGCTGGTGTCTGGCCATAAGGTTAAATACAGCATTGTCGAGCGCAGGCCTGGGGACGCCCCGGAGCTGGTTGCCGATCCACGCAAGCTGCAAAGCCGCCTGGGCTGGAAACCTCAGTACGCCAATATTGAGGATACTGTGCGCAGCGCCTGGGTGTGGCATAAAAATAAACCGGATGGCTATGAGAAGAAATAACAAGGATCTGTGATGAAAGTATTGGTTACTGGTGGTGCAGGTTTTATCGGTTCACACACGGTGGATAAGCTGATTGAGCTGGGGCATGAGGTGAGAATTCTCGACTGTCTTAAAAAGCCTGTTCACCTAAAAGGTATGCCGCCGTGGATTAATAAGCAGGCCGAGTTTATTCTCGGCGACGTGCGCAAAAAAAGATGACCTGCAGAGTGCTATGCAGGGTGTTGACGCCATCTACCATCTGGCGGCCTACCAGGATTACCTGCCAGACCTGTCCAATTTCTTTGCCACCAATGCGGTTAGTACGGCATTGATTTACGAAATAATTGTCGAGCAAAAGTTAGAGGTGCAAAAAGTTATTGTCGCCAGCAGTCAGTTTGTTCAGGGCGAGGGGAAGTACCGCTGCAGCAATTGCCAGGCAAAACATACTCCGCTGATGCGCGCGGAAAAAGACCTTGTTAAACGCAACTGGGAACACCGCTGCCCAAACTGTGAGACACCACTGAGTTGGGAGTGGACCGATGAAGATCATATTGCGCCCCCCAACGCCTATGCGCTGTCGAAACATTCTCAGGAACAGCAGGCGATAGCCTTTGGTGAGCGCTACGGCATACCCTCGGTAGCGCTTCGCTATTCTATTGTGCAGGGAGCGCGGCAGTCCTTTTACAATGCCTATAGCGGCGCCTGCCGTATATTCTGCCTCAACTACTATTTCGCCAAGGCTCCGACCCTCTATGAGGATGGCGGGCAGTATCGGGATTTCGTCAATATTCACGATGTGGTTGATGCTAACCTGTTGGCCCTGAGCAATAGCCAGATGGATGGCAGGGTCTTTAATGTGGGCGGCGGCAAGGCCTACACTATCAAACAGTTCGCCGACATTGTTCGCGATGAAGTGCAGCGGCACCACCTTAACACTCTTCCCGACGCTGTTATTCCTGCAGCCTACCGTTTTGGCGATACCCGCAATGCCTGTTCAGATATAAGCCGACTTAAAAGTATGGGCTGGAGTCCAAAGTACTCTCCGGTCGATTCGGTGAGGGAGTACGTAGACTGGCTTTTTGCCCAGGATAATGTCGAGGATATTCTTGAATATGCGCAACAAACGATGAAGAAACTGGATGTAGTGAGAAATTCAGCCTAACTTATATAGATAGGCATAACTATCAATGGATTGTTAAATGAACTGGTTTTTTATAAGACATGGGCAAATAAATTCCAACCTGAATAAAGTTTACTCGGGGCGCAGTGATGAACCTCTAAATGAAAAGGGTCTCGAGCAGGCGCATCAAGCGGCCGAGCTGGTTAAATCCAAAGCTATTGATCGGGTTATTTCCAGTCCGTTGGCCCGGGCAGGGCAGACAGCAACTATTATCGCTTCCGCAAATAAGCTTAATATGACCTATGACCCGGCGTTTAACGAGATGAGGTTTGGCGCCTGGAAAGGTAAAAGTGAAAGCGCCATTCAACAGCAATATCCACTGGAATGGCGGCTGTGGAACACCGCACCCCATCAGCTGAAATTGCTTGGCAGGGAAACTCTTCAGCAATTGCAGCAGCGTGTTGTAGAGCGAATGCACAATATCTCTTTAGAGAGCAGAGACGGCAATTGTAAAGACCAGAATATTTTAGTCGTGAGCCATGTGGCCGTGATAAGAGTTGCACTACTCTATGCACAGCAGAGACCGCTCTCGGAATATAAATCGTTGACCGTTGATAACTGTCAGTTATTCCCGGTTTCCCTAGCAGAGCAGAATTTGCAGAAGGCGCGTATGCAGTGCAAAGCGTTGCGCGAGGTCGCTCGGTGAAGGCGGTTTTATTAATCGCCGGTCTGGGAACCAGGTTGCGCCCACTCACCGATTCGATTCCAAAATGCCTGCTGCCAATTAATGGCAAGCCGCTTCTCGGCATATGGTTCGATAAGCTGGTTGCCGCCGGGGTCAGCGAAGTATTAATCAATACTCACTGGCTTGCCGGCCAGGTGACCGAATACGTCGAAAAGCACTGTCCGCCAGAGCTTAAAGTCACCATCTTTTATGAACCGCATCTGCTTGGCAGTGCCGGTACCCTGGCCGCCAACCGCGATTTTTTTGGCAGCCAGCCATTTTTTATTATCTATGGCGACAATCTTTCTGATGTGGATCTCGCCGATCTCTATGCCAGTCATATGGAGCACAGGCCGGTTTTAACCCTGAGTACCTTCGAGGCGGAATTTCCCGAGCGCTGTGGTATTGCCGAGATAGATCAGCAGGAAATTGTCCGGGGGTTTGTCGAAAAGCCGGAAACCCCGCTATCCAATCGTGCGGCCGCAGGTATCTATGTGGCTGACAGTGAAATATTCGATTATTTTCCAGAGCATAAAAATTCCACGGTATTGGATTTAGGGTTTGATGTTATCCCCAGGCTAATCGGGGAAATGCGCAACTATTCGATTGATAAGTTAATTGATATAGGCACTTTTGAAAACTATCAAAAGGCCAACGGAGATTTACAAGAGGGTGCCAGTCCTTAGGAAAAGGACTTAATTCACAAGGAGAGTGACAATGCAAAGATTGCATGCAGAGGAGCGACTGTTTACCTCATATACAAAAAAAACTAACCGGCCCTGTTGGAGTTTGCTGGGGCTGCCATTTGATCAGGTGGAGCCGGGTCAGGCAATTGATATTATCGACCAGGCGATCAAGACCAAGCGCAAATGCTTTCTCTCCACGCCAAATTTAAACTTTATCGTCCAGTCAAAAAGCGATGAATCATTCTATGAGTCGGTGATTTACAGCGATCTGGTGGTCGCTGATGGTATGCCGGTTATCTGGACAGCCAAGCTGCTGGGTATTCCTCTTCACAGCAGAGTCGCCGGCTCCTCACT
>JBMYPM010000088.1:0-5978 GCA_049600275.1 Porticoccaceae bacterium
CTGCTTGGTTGCAGTTGCCGAACGCTCCGCAAGTCGCTGGACCTCATCCGCTACCACGGCGAAACCACGACCGGCTTCACCGGCCATGGCCGCCTGGATTGCCGCGTTCAGTGCGAGAATATTGGTCTGGTCGGCAATCTCGTTAATCAGCGAAACTATATCGCCGATTTCCTGGGAGCTTTCGCCGAGGCGTTTAATTCGCTTTGCGGTGTCCTGAATCTGCTCGCGAATGGTGTCCATGCCGTCGATAGTATTGCGCACCAGCAGGGCACCATTTTTTGCAATGGATACCGAGCGCTCCGCTACCGCCGCCGACTCGGCAGAGTTGGATGAAACCTGGTCGATGGTTATGGCCATTTCATTAATTGCCGCCGATGCGCCGGCAATTTCCTGGGCCTGGTGCTCGGCACTCTCTGCCAGCTGCAGCGATGTCGCCCGGGTTGAATCCGCTGAACCTGTTACCCTGGCCGACGAGCTGGCGACGTTTTCTACCAGGCTTCTCAACTCGGCGATTGCAAAGTTAATCGAGTCGGCAATGGTGCCGGTAAAGTCTTCTGTCACCGTCGCCTCGACAGTCAGGTCACCATCTGCCAGATCAGAGATATCATCCAGCAGGCGCAGAATTGCCTGCTGGTTTTTATCTTTAATCTGCTCGGATTGCAGCAGGTTGCGCCTGGTGGCCCTGAAGTTAATAAATCCCAACATCACCAGTGCGGCAAAAAATCCTGCCACGGCCATCAGGGTTGTGAAGTCACTAAAGATTCGTTCGCCAGAAGTATTCAGGTCGGCTACAGTATTATCCAAAGTATCAAATTTTGTCAGCAGTGCCGGCACATCACCGAGCAGTGCTGCAGCTGAATTGCGCGCTACAGACAGGTCATCTGCAGATTCATAGATACGGTCGATATCATTGGCAACCACTTCAAAGGATTCCTGGATTTGATCAATACTGGCAATCGCCTCTATATCCGTTACCTTGGTAATGCCGAGAATAAAGTTGCCATTTTTCATTGAATCCAAAGTGTCACGAAACACATTGGAGTCACTTTTAAACTGATCGGCAGCTACATTGGCATCACCAGTGCCGGAGATCATCTTGTCGATATTTCGACCGATTCGCTCAACGAGCCAGAGCTGCTCCTGGGCGATGGCGATCTGTCCCGCGGGTGCCGACTGGGCAATCAGCACATCCACCACCTGGCCGGAGTTATCCTGTACCAGGGGTAATTTTGCATTGAGTTCGCGGGCAACTCTCGAGACAAACAAAACCGTTTCACGGTTGTCTCCCAGCAGCTGCAATTTGTCACTTACCGCGCCCCAGCTATCCGCTACAGACTGAATCTGTGGCCGGGAGATCTCTCCCTGGTCGTAGAGGCGTTTTTGCAATCGCCTCCAGGCCTGGGTCATCTGGCTGTTGAGATTGCTGAGGGCGTCGAAAGCATTTTCATTGGCGGCGCTGGCATCTTCCGCCAGCTGGGTAATTCGCAGTGCATTGACTCGCAGGTTTGCAATACTTTGAATATTGCCCTGGTCGTTTTTGACCTGGCTGCTAACCTCGATAGCGCTGTAGGTGCCAACCAGTATGCAGGCAATGCCCAAGACAATTATTAAGCTGCGGAACGGCGATCCTTTTCCGGTATTTTCTTTCATATAATCCTCCAGATTGATTCTGTATTGCTCTTTTAATGGAGCGTTGCGGCGTTCAACCCCTCTACACCGAAACACTCAAAAACTGACCGTCCTCAATCAGTTTGTGGGCGCAAAAAAGTGGTAAATCTCTATCTTCGTCGCTAAAACTACCCTCGACAAAATGAACCAGGGGGCCGTTATTACGGGCCTCTTTATACTGGTCAACTGCCAGGGATTTAATCCCCTGGACCCCATCGACAATCAGGCCGACATAGATACCATCCATATCCAGTACCAGTACTCGCCTGTCCCTGACCGAGCCGACCAGGGAGCCGCCGAGAAAATCAGCCAGGTCGATAATCGGCAGCAGTCGCCCGCGCACATTGGCCAGTCCGCGAACCCAGGATTTAACTCTCGGCAGCTTGGTGCATTCGGGTACGTCCAGTACTTCGCTCAGCTCGTTGAGGGGAATAACATAGTCGTCGCCAAGCACAGAAAAGCCGACCAGCTTGCGGGTCTCTACAATTTGCTTCTGTGCCGGCAGGCCGTAGCTGGCCTGCCCAAAACGGCTTACAACGCTGTTGATTGCTGAGAATATATCTTTGGTCACTGACGCGAATCCCTAGTTGAGTACAGCGCTGATCGCCGACACCAGCTGCTTCTCGTCAATTGGCTTTACCAGGTAGGCTTTGGCACCCTGGCGCTCACCCCAGACCTGGTCTGCCTGCTGGTTCTTCGCGGTGACAATAATGACTGGTATATGCTTGGTCTCTTTACTTCTGCTCAGCTGGCGGGTGGCCTGAAATCCATTCAGCCCGGGCATAACTATATCCATCAGCACCACATCCGGCTGCTCATCTTTCGCCAGATTAACGCCCTGCTCACCGGAGTCAGCAGAGAGAACGGAAAATCCATTGCGCTCAAGGATATTCGTCAATTTATACGTTTCTGTGGGGGAGTCATCCACAATCAATATTTTCGCCATGATCCAACCTCTAAGTCCTTTTTAGTTTTGAATGTATTTGTCCAACACATCGAGCAGCTCCGTCCGACCAAACGGTTTTGTCAGGTAGTCGTCCGCGCCAACAATGCGACCCTTGGCCTTGTCGAAAAGACCGTCTTTGCTTGAGAGCATAATGACTGGTGTGGATTTAAAATCGGGGTTGTTTTTGATAAGTGCGCAGGTCTGATAGCCATCGAGCCGAGGCATCATAATGTCGACGAAAATTATGTCGGGATTGATATCGACGATTTTGGCAAGGGAGTCAAAACCGTCCGACGCGGTAGAAACGGCACAGCCCACTTTGGCAAGCAGGGTTTCTGCCGTGCGCCTGATTGTATTACTGTCGTCTATGACGAGCACTTTAAGGCCCTGAACATCCATTTTATCACCACTGTAAAACCACTTAACGCCTTAAGCACCGTCAATGTCACTCAAGATGTGGAATTTTAAACACACTTGTAATATATAATCCACAAGCCTCTAAATTTATTAATAAAATTGATTTATAGGTCACAGAATTTTCTGTGGCATATGCACTGCTGTTGCCACACTTAGTTATAGCGCAAAACTCAGCACAGGGTCGTCATTTTATGGGCACTACTCTTGGGGTCGTTATGGACCCGATTCAACTGATCTCTTTCAAAAAAGATTCCACCCTGGCGATCTTGCTCGCCGCCCAAAAACAGGGCTTCGAGCTGTTCTATATGCAGCAGCAGGATCTGTTTTTAGAAAATGGAGAGCCCAGAGCCAGCATGACTCCGCTGCGCGTCTTCGAGGACCCTGACAAGTGGTTTGAACTGGGCGAAAGTCGCGTTGCTGCGTTGGAAGAGATGGATGTTTTGCTGATGCGCAAGGATCCGCCTTTTGACAGTGAATTTATCTACTCCACCTATATTCTTGAAGCGGCTGAACAGCGCGGCTCACTGGTGGTAAACAAACCGCAAAGTCTGCGCGACTGCAATGAAAAGGTATTTGCCACCCAGTTCCCCCAGTGCACCCCTCCCCTATTAGTCAGTCGCGACCAGTCGCGCCTGAAACTATTTCTGGAGGAACACAAAGATGTGGTTTACAAACCACTCGACGGCATGGGCGGTACCTCTATTTTTCGGGTTAGCGAGGGTGATCAAAATCTCAATGTGATTCTCGAGACGCTGACCAATTATGGCCAGCAGACTATTATGGCGCAGAAGTATCTGCCGCAAATTACTCTCGGCGATAAACGAATACTGGTTGTCGATGGCGAGGTAATTCCCTTTTGCCTGGCGCGCATACCCAGCGGCAGTGACTTTAGGGGCAATCTCGCCGCTGGCGGTCGCGGCGTTGTTCAACCGCTCAGCGAACGGGATCAGTGGATCGCCCAACAAGTTGCGCCGACACTAAAAGAACGCGGGCTTATTTTTGTTGGCCTGGATGTTATCGGTGACTATTTAACCGAGATAAATGTCACCAGCCCAACCTGTATCCGTGAAATTGATAATGCCGAAGAGACTGGCATTGGCGATCGACTGATTGCTGCCATCCAGGCCAGGCTGGAACAGGTATAAAGCCAAACAAACCGCACAGATAAACAGGAACAGTAGTGGAGAATTTAATTGAGAGCAGCTGGAACACAACCGAGGAACGTCTGCGCAAGACGTTTTCCGCAGCGCTGGTCTTTCATTTAATTCTGTTGATTGGTGTCAGCTTTACGCTGCCTTCCGGATCCTCACCGAGCATCTCCATGGAAATCACACTGGCCCATTACAAAACGGATAAGGCGCCAGACAAGGCAGACTTTTTAGCCCAGGCCAATCAGCTTGGCAGCGGCGACCAGGCCCAGGCTATCCAGCCAACAACAGATCAGCTCTCAGCCTTTGAAAGCCGCGACCAGGGGCAGATGCCGGTGCCACAGCAAGACCGCAGCGAGCTTCAGGAGCAGACCATTTTGGCTGCCGCTGGCGAAGCCAGGGCTGAAACCAGCCCCGAAACTAATAACCAGGCCGACGACCTGTCCTCTCAACAGGCCCGAATAGCTGACCGGGATATTGGCGCCATTCGCGCTGAGCTCGATCGCCTGCAGCGAGCCTACAGCAAATTGCCCAGGGTCTTGCGCATGACTTCAGCCTCAGCGAAATCTGCAGATGAAGCAGCCTATATGCACTATTTTGAAAAACGTGTGGAGCAGGTCGGCAATGTTAATTACCCCCAGGAGGCGCGGGTGCGGCGTATTTATGGCCATGTGCAGCTGGTAGTGGCACTTCTTGCCAACGGAAGTATCAAGCATATCGAAGTCTCCAAAACCTCCGGATCGCGACTGCTCGACCAGGCCGCCGTTCGCTCCGTGCAGCTTGCCTCACCCTACAAACCCTTCCCGCCAGAACTTCGAGATCGCGACGAAATTCATATTATTCGCACCTGGCAATATCAATCCAATAATGTGCTGACCACAAACTAATCCCATTCACTTCTTGAGTTTGTCTGTGTAAGGCCCCATATTAATAAC
Organism: Porticoccaceae bacterium; assembly: GCA_049600275.1. GTDB lineage: Bacteria > Pseudomonadota > Gammaproteobacteria > Pseudomonadales > Porticoccaceae > HTCC2207. The sequence continues at coordinate 5,115 of JBMYPM010000088.1, forward strand.
TATGGATATAACTAAACCGAAAAAAATAAGCAGCCTTAAAAATCATTTCTTGTTGGCGATGCCCGGCCTCACTGACCCCAATTTCGCTGACTCAGTAATCTATATCTGTGAACACAATGCCGACGGCGCAATGGGCCTGATTATCAATCATCAACTGGATGTCCCGGTCAAAGCTATCTTTGACCAGCTTGATGTCGAGTACCAGGATGAATACGCCCGATCCCTGCTCTTTGATGGCGGCCCGGTACAGCGCGACCGCGGGTTTATTCTTCATCCCAGCTGTGACCGACAGTGGGAGTCAACGATGGCTATTTCCGATGAGGTCAGCCTGACCGCATCCAGGGATATCCTCTCTGATATTGCGCTGGGTACAGGTCCGAGAGATTCGCTGATCACCCTTGGCTACACCGGCTGGGATACGGGGCAGCTCGAAGAGGAACTCAGTGAGAACAGCTGGCTTACCATTCCGGCGGATGCCGACATTATCTTTAATACCAACTGTGCCGAACGCGCATCAGCGGCAGCCCTGAGCATTGGACTTGATTTGCGCATGCTCTCCCATGAGGCCGGCCATGCCTGAAGCAAGCAAGCCAAAAAGTCTGCTGGGTTTTGACTACGGCTTAAAACAGATCGGTGTGGCCAACGGTCAAACCCTGACCTGTTCCGCCAATGGCTTAACTATTCTCAAAGCGGTGGACGGCATTCCCGATTGGGTTGAGGTGGAAAATTTATTAAATGAGTGGAAGCCCGACCTGGTGGTGGTTGGACTGCCACTGAATATGGACGACAGTGAAAGCGAACTCTCTACCCGGGCGCGAAAATTCGCCCGCCGCTTGCAGGGGCGCTTTGCGGTCGAGGTGGAGA
>JBMYPM010000089.1:0-5941 GCA_049600275.1 Porticoccaceae bacterium
CACCTGTCTGTACCTGTACCTTAGCCCAAAACTCCCATCAGTCGAGGAACTAAAGGAGATCGAGTTACAAATTCCACTGCGAATCTATTCACAAGATTTGAAAGTTATTGCCGAGTTTGGCGAGAAAAAACGTACTCCAGTTTCCTTTGATGAAATACCCCAACCCATGATCGATGCTTTTCTTGCCGCCGAGGATGACAGTTTTTTTGAGCACCGGGGCATTGTTGTCTCCGGCCTGCTGCGCGCAGCGGTCGAGCTGGTGACCACCGGCAGTATTCGCAGTGGTGGCAGCACCATAACCATGCAGGTGGCACGTAATTTCTTCCTCAGCAACCGCCAGGAATTTACGCGTAAATTTAATGAGATTCTCCTCGCCTTTAAAATTGAGGAGGAGCTGACCAAAGAGGAGATCCTCTCCCTCTATACCAATAAAATTTATATGGGCAATCGCGCCTATGGCGTTGGCGCCGCAGCCCATGTCTACTATGGAAAAGATCTCGACGAGCTATCACTGGCGCAGATCGCCATGATCGCCGGACTGCCCAAAGCGCCCTCCACCTATAACCCCATAGCCAATCCACAGCGCGCCCTGCTGCGCAGAAACTGGATACTTGGGCGTATGCTGCTGCTTGAGAATATCAGTAAACAGCAGTACCAGGTAGCGGTGGCAGAGCAGGATAATGCCTCCTATCACGGCTCTATCTCGGAATTGGATGCAGCCTATATCGCCGAGATGGTTCGCCAGGATGTGATCAGTAAATTTGGCCTTAAAGCCTATACAGAGGGCTATTCGGCAATCACCACCATCGACTCGAGAATGCAAAAGAGTGCAGTTAAGGCTCTGCAGTCCGGCATTATGGCTTATGACAAACGCCATGGTTACCGGGGTCCCGAGCAAACTGCCCTGCCTGAAGAGGAGTGGCAGGCTGTCCTGGGTAAAGCTCCGGTCTATGGCAGCCTGGAGCCGGTTATTGTCAGTGAGGTTGCTGAGGATCACCTGACACTGCTCAATCGCAAAGGTGAGCTGGAAGATCTCAACTGGGTCGACGGACTGAAGGGCCTGCGACTGTTCAAAACCATCAATGCCCGCACAGCGCCAATCCAGGGGGCTTCAGAAGTCTTTAACAGAGGCGATTTAATTCGGGTTATACGCAGTGCCAACAACAGGTTGCAGTTAGCCCAGGTGCCTGAGGTCCAGGCTGCACTGATCGCCCTAAGTCCCCAGGACAGCGCTATTCGGTCCCTGGTAGGCGGCTTCGATTTTCGCCACAGCCGATTTAACCGTGTCACCCAGGCTCTGCGACAGCCGGGTTCAAATTTCAAACCGTTTATCTACACCACTGCATTGGATAACGGCTTTACCGCTGCGTCGGTAATCAACGATGCGCCTGTTGTCTTCAACGATAAAAATCTTGAGGATATGTGGCGACCGGAAAACGATGGCGGCAAGTTTTACGGCCCTACCCGCTTACGTGAAGCTCTCTACCGCTCACGCAATATGGTCTCTATCCGACTGCTGCGACGCATGGGAATTGATCGCACCCTCGAAGGGCTGCAGCGCTTTGGCTTCGATACAGGTGAAATGCCACTGGATCTCTCCCTGGCGCTTGGCAGCCACGCTATGACACCATTAAAAGTTGCCAGTGCCTACAATATTATTGCCAACGGTGGTTACCGTGTCGAGCCCTACCTGTTGGCGACAGTGATAGATCGGGACGGCAATATCGTCTACCGTGCAACGCCGGCTACAGTCTGTGAAAACTGCGATACTGTTGATTCACAACTCCCCAAAGAGCCATTTTCCAATACTGTCGATGAAGTGGATCTGCAGCTGGAGGAACTGCTCGACGAGCTGGCTCGGGAATCCCTCCCCGAGGAGGAGCAGGAGAGTTTCGAGCTGATTAAGCGAACCCTGAAAAAGCTGCCAGAGGCAGACAATCCCGTTGCGCCCCGGGTGATCGACGAACAGACCGCATATATTATCGACTCGATGTTAAAAGATGTTATTTTGCGCGGCACAGGCAGAAAGGCCAAGGTACTAAAACGCTCCGACCTGGCGGGCAAAACCGGCACCACCAACGGGCCTCGCGATGCCTGGTTCTCCGGTTACTCACCTCAGCTTACAGTCAGTACCTGGGTTGGGTTTGATGACAACTCATTAATTGGTCGCAATGAATATGGCGGCTCTGCGGCTCTGCCGATCTGGATCGACTTTGTTCGCGAGGCACTGGATGGCAAGGCGGATATCAACCGACCCCAGCCAGACGGCATGCTGATGGTTAAAATAGATGCCAAGACGGGCAAGCGTGTAGATCCAAAGCAGACTGGTATTTTTGAGTTCTTTAAAGCGGAAAATGTTCCGGAGCTGACTGGCGCAGAAGCACTGCCCAGTGGCGCCGAAAACAGTCTGCCGGATGATCTCTTTTAATTTTTAGTATGATGAAATGCTAGACAGGCAGGGGTAATTGATGACATTGAACTGGGAAGAAATCGACACTGTCCTCCTGGATATGGATGGGACTCTGCTCGACCTGCATTTTGATAATTTTTTCTGGCTGCATCACCTGCCAAAACGCTACGCTGAAGAGAACAACACCTCTGTTGATCTTGTTATCGACGATATTCGACAGCTTATGCGTGACCATCAGGGAACGCTCAATTGGTATTGCACCGACTTCTGGTCCCGTGAACTCAATCTGGATATTATCCGGCTCAAGCATGAAATAAGTCACCTGATTGGCGAGCGCCCTTTTGTGCGGCCGTTTCTTAAAACTTTGGGCCTGAACAATAAACATCGTGTCTTAGTCACCAATGCCCATCGCAGCACAGTGGAAATAAAGTTTGCCCTGACCGGAATAGACAACCTGTTGGACTCGGTTATCTCTTCCCACGACTACGGGCAACCCAAAGAGGACCAGAGATTCTGGCAGCGCCTGCAGGCGTCTGTGGGTTTCGACCCCGAGCGCACAGTGTTTATTGATGATTCGGAGGCCATTCTGCAATCCGCGCAGCAGTTCGGGATTCAGCATCTACTCTGCATAGAGAAGCCTGACAGCAAGGGAGAGTCCCGCAGTTCCGAGAACTTTATGATGATCGACTCATTTGAACAAATTCTCAGCAGTGCTGGCTGAACGGGGGAAACAGGCTGTGGGCAGAGAGCAAATGGATAAAGTGCGAATTGATAAATGGCTGTGGGCGGCACGCTTTTTTAAAACCCGCTCGCTGGCAAAATCAGCTATTGAAAATGGCAAAGTCCATATCGATGGCAATAAATCAAAACCCAGCCGGCAGCTTGAGGTTGGCACTGTGCTGACTATTCGCCAGGGCTTTGACAGCAAGACAGTAGAAGTTATCGCCCTATCGGAGCAGCGCAGAGGTGCCCCTGAAGCAATGCTGCTTTATAACGAAACCGCTGAGAGTATTGAATTGCGGGAGAAACACAGCCCCCAGCGCAAAGCCGCAAACAGCGCCGTGATCAGCGATGGAAGGCCAAATAAAAAACAGCGTCGTCAAATTCATCGTTTTTTAAGCAATTAAAAAAAATTTCAGTACAATACCCGCCCTATGACTAACGACAATCCTCAAGACAGCTCACAAGACAGCCTGCAACGCTTCCTGTTTGATGGCACTGATATCCGCGGTGAGGTAACCACCCTGTCAGCATCCTATCAGGAACTGCTCGCCATCCAACAGTACCCACCGCAGGTAGCGCTATTATTTGGTGAGTTTCTCGCCGCCGCCAGTCTTCTCAGCACAGTCCTGAAGGAAACCGGCATGATTACAATCCAGGCGAGAGGCGATGGCCCGGTTACCACTGTGATGGCTGAATGCTTCCAGGGCAACAAACTGCGCGGTATTGTACGGGGCGACTTTGATAACCTGGAGGGTATAGAGAGCTTGCAGGAGCTGCTTGGCAGTGCAACCCTGGCAATTACCATTGAGCCTGAGGGTAAAGAGCGCTATCAGGGTGTTGTTGCCCTGGATGGCGAAAACCTCAGCCAGTGCCTGGAATTTTATTTCCACCAGTCAGAGCAGCTGCCAACCAAAATCAAATTAGCCTCAAATGCACAGTCCGCATCCGGGATGCTAATCCAACAGTTGCCGTCGTCGATCGACACAGAGAAAAGTGCTGAAGACTGGCAGAACATATCAGTTCTATTTGAAACCCTTTCAAGTGCCGAACAACTCGATCTCTCTCATAACGACCAGTTATACCGACTATTTCATGAACAGCAACTGCGCCTGTTTGAACCTCAGCCAATGCAGTTTTCCTGTAGCTGTTCAAGGCAGCGAACCGAATCGGCACTGATCTCTATCGGCCGTGAAGAGGTGCTCGAAATGTCAGTAGAACAGGGGCTTATCATGATTACCTGTGAATTTTGCTCGCAGCAATACAGGTTTACTTCGAGGGATATTTCCGAACTATTTGATCCCCCAAATACTTCACTACACTAATAGTTAAAGCAGGTAGTTACACCAGGGAAGATTTACAGTGCCAGCCGTAGATTAGGAAAATTTATCTGGCATAATTAAAAAGCAAATGGGAACAAGCATACATTTATTTTCGTTCACCTTAGGAAGAGAGGAAGAAAATGACCGAAGCAGTAGTCCACACCAATTCAAGCTCAGCCGAGCTTATTGAAACAGCCATTGCGCGCGGCGAGGGGCATCTCGCAGATACAGGTGCATTCTTAGCTATCACAGGCAAGCGCACCGGCAGATCTCCAGCTGATCGATTTATTGTCCAGGAGCCCAGTTCCAGCGAGTCCATAGATTGGGGATCGGTCAACCGCCCTTTTGACGCCGCAAAATTTGATGCCCTGTGGGAGCGTGTCGCTGCTTATATTGCAGACAGAGAGCGCTTTATCTCATACCTGCACGTGGGTGAGGATTTGCAACATTTTATTCCAGTCAAAGTCACCACCGAGACTGCCTGGCACGCCCTGTTTGCCCACAATATGTTTATTCGTACAGACAATTACAATCCCTCTGGCAAACACAACTGGGAAATCCTTCACGCGGCAAACTTTGCCTGCGATCCACAGCGGGATGGCACTAACAGTGACGGCGCAGTGATTATCAACTTTGCACAGCGCAGGGTGCTGCTTGCAGGAATGCGCTATGCCGGTGAAATGAAAAAAGCCATGTTCTCCGTACAGAACTATCTCTTACCGGAACAGGATGTTATGCCGATGCACTGCGCTTCCAATGTGGGTGAAGATGGCGATACAGCACTTTTCTTTGGTCTGTCAGGCACCGGTAAAACCACTCTCTCCGCAGATCCTGATCGCTACCTGATTGGCGATGATGAACACGGCTGGGGCAAGGGTACAGTATTTAATATCGAGGGTGGCTGCTATGCCAAAACCATCGACCTGAGCCAGAAGAATGAACCGGTGATATGGGACGCTATTCGCTTTGGCGCCATTATTGAGAACGTTATTATCTCCGACGATCAGCGCACTGCTGATTACTGCGACACTTCGCTCACCGAAAATGGTCGCTGCAGCTATCCCCTTGAGCATATTGAAAAACGCTGCCTGGAGAATCAGTCCGGTGAACCAAAAAATATTATCTTCCTCACCTGTGATGTAACCGGTGTACTGCCACCAGTATCGCTTCTCAGCAAAGAGGCAGCGGCCTACCACTTTTTAAGTGGCTATACCGCGCGGGTGGGCTCTACAGAGGTGGGGGCTGAAGCGGGGATTCACCCGACCTTTTCAACCTGTTTTGGCGCGCCATTTATGCCGCGCCCAGCCAGTGTCTATGCAGAACTGCTGATGCGCCGGATCGAAGAGTTTGGCTCTAAGGTCTACCTGGTCAATACCGGCTGGACTGGCGGCTCCGGGGGAATTGGAGGCAAGGGGCATCGCTTCCCAATTCCGGTTACCAGGGCTGTGGTAACGGCTATTACCAATGGCTCCCTGGAGGACTGCGCCAC
>JBMYPM010000090.1:0-5929 GCA_049600275.1 Porticoccaceae bacterium
GCTGGTTATTCACAACATCAGTTTGCCGCCAAATCAGTTTGGCGGTGGCTATATAGAGCAGTTTTTTACCAACTGCCTGGATCCCGGGGCCGATGAGTATTTCGCCAGTATATGCGACCTCAAAGTCTCCTCTCATCTGCTGATTGACCGCTTGGGAAATATTACCCAGTTTGCTCCTTTTACTGTTCGCGCATGGCATGCTGGCGTCTCGCAATTCGACAGTCGCGAAAACTGCAATGACTTTTCCATAGGAATTGAAATGGAGGGCGCTGATAATATTGCTTACACTGATCGTCAATACGAGGTGCTGGCATCGGTTACCAGTGCAATCTGCGCGGAGTACCCGCGAATTACTGCAGAGAGAATTGTTGGCCACAGCCATATAGCCCCGGGGCGAAAGACCGATCCCGGTGAGGCATTTAATTGGGATCGTTACAAACGGATGTTAGATTAACTATTTACCTGGCAAATCATAGAGGTGTGCAGTGCATTTTTTAATTGTTCTGGTGGCGATAATAGCCCTTGAGAACTATGGCCAGTTGGCCTTTATACAGCGTGATGCATGGGTGCAGAAATGGCACAGTAAATTATCTGAGCTGTCGATGCTGGAGAGCTCTGCGGTTCTCAAGCTGATGGCATTTGTGCTGGTGCCGGTTATTGTCCTCTACTTAATTATTCTCCAGCTGACCACCAGTGGTTACGGTTTGCTGGTGTTTATACTGGAGCTGGGGGTGTTGCTCTACAGTTTTGGTCGCGGTGATATCAGTGCGCAAATTGAGTTGCTCAAGTCAGATATTGAGCGCAATGATCTGCAGGCCGCCTATCATGATGCAGCGGTATTTAATATTGCCCACCGCAGTAGCAGTGCGGAAAACTCCGATGATCTCTACCAGGAGTTGATCGCTGCATTGCCCTACAGGATTTTTGAACGCAGATTTGCTGCGGTATTCTGGTTCTTTATTCTCGGTGCCCCGGCGGCACTGGCCTACCGCCTGCTTGCTCTGCACGGTGATATGGCGCTTGGAGAGAATAATGCTGTCGATGATGCTGCTCTCGAATCGCCATCGGACTGCAGTGAGAAAGCCAATACAGCACTCTGGCTGCTAGAGTGGATCCCGGTGCGCTTTTTGGCGCTAACCCTCGGCCTGGTGGGCAGCTTTGCCCATGCGACTGCGCCCCTTAAAGAATTGATTGTATGTCCGCGAACCTCAACTGCAGACCTGCTACGACGCTGTGTTACTGGTGCGCTGGGCGATATTCAGCGACCCCAGGCTGATGCTGGTATTGATGTTGAGAGCCCTGAGGATGCAGCGGCTGGATTGGCACTGATCGGCGAGATGGTCGCACTGTTTACCCGGGCAATGATGGGTTGGCTGGTTGTGATTGCGCTGTTGGTAATGCTCAGTTAGAAATTATTTAAGGGTCAAGAGCTCTGCTGCTGATCAGCACTCCAGGGTGCAACCTTAAACAGCAGCAACATACCCGGAATTGCCAGGGCGGTACACAGGTAGAAAAAGCTCTCCCAGCCGATGCCCTCGACAATAATCCCCGTCACCGAACTTGCCATTGTCCGCGGTACCGCGGTTAGCGCTGTAAACAGGGCTAACTGCGTGGCGGCAAAGGCGGGGTGCGTTGAGCGGGCAATAAAGGCTACAAAGGCAGCGGTGCCAAGACCGACGCCAAGATATTCAAAGCTGATAACCAGGCCCAGCAGCCACAGACCCTCCCCGACACGAGCGAGAACCGCAAAGCCGAGAATGGAGATAATCTGCACCAGGCCAAATAGCCACAGGGCGCGATTAATACCTATTTTAAGCATCAGGATGCCGCCGAGAATACCACCGAAAATCATAGGCCACAGCGCGGCATGTTTTGCGATAAGGCCGATCTGGGTCATGCTGAAACCAAGATCCAGGTAGAACGGTGTCGCCAGCGCAGTGGCCATACTGTCGCCGAGTTTGTAGAGCAGCATAAATGCCAGGATCAGCGATGCCTGCTTTATGCCCTGGCGGCTAAAGAATTCTTTAAAGGGGTCGACTATCGCTTTCTGCAATGTGGTCGGGTGACGATCATGAGCCCTGGGTTCGGCAACACTGATGGTCAGGGCAATACCGACGAGCATAAACGCCCCGGTGATAAAGAAAACCTGCTGCCAGGGCAGGCTATCCGCCAGTATCAGCGACAGAGATCCCGGCACCAGCCCGGCGATACGGTAGGCATTGACATGGATCGAATTGCCCAGGCCCAACTCCTGGTCTGGCAGGATCTGTCGGCGATAGGCGTCGAGAACTATATCCTGGGTGGCACTGAGAAAAGCGATTGCCAGGCACAGCCAGGCGATGCTCCATATCTGCGTGGCTGGATCAAACAGTCCCAGGGCGGCAATCGCGGCAAATAATAAAATCTGGGTGGCAAACATCCAGCTGCGGCGCAGGCCAAATTTATGGGAAAACAGGGATAGCTGGTAGCGATCAAGCAGCGGTGACCAGAGAAATTTCCAGGTATAGGGTAGGCCTATCAAGGCAAAGAAACCGATCTCCTTAAGACCAACTCCCTCGGTGCGCAGCCATGCGGGAACCAGTGAAATCAGCAGATATAATGGCATACCAGAGGCAAAGCCGGTAAAGATGCAGATCAGCATGCGCCGGTTTAAAAGCGCCTGCTTAATGGTTGCAGAGTTCATTGGAATCCTTGGTTTTTTAGCCGGCAAAATTTAGTCGGCCAAGTTTATGGTTGCCAGTTAAATTTTTTCAGGCTGACCCGATTGTTATTTAACACCACGCCCTCTTCCTGAAGTCGTGCCTTTTGTAATTTAAAGCTGGGGCTATCCTCCGGAAGACTGATTTTCCCTGCAGCGTTTATCACTCTGTGCCAGGGCAATTCTGTCCCCTTGGGCAGGTTGCCGAGAATACGCCCGACCCTTCTTGCGGCGCCTGGCAAGCCGGCCAGTTCAGCCACCTGTCCATAGGTTACAACAGTACCCGCAGGCACGGCTGCCAAAACCATATACACTCTTGCTTCTGGATTGGGCTCCTCCAGAGTGGATTCGTCCCCGGCAGGCCTGTCTGTGCCTTTATTTTTCATGGCGTAAGACTACGCTATTAAGTCAGCTGTTGAAATAGTAAAAAGGACCCCAATCTAATACCCAAACCAAAAGGGAAACCGACCGTGCGCTACCTGTTTTTGATCTTTGTAATTATCCCGGTGCTGGAGATGTGGCTGCTGATTACCGTTGGCAACTACCTCGGCGCGCTGCCGACCATTGGCCTGGTGCTGCTAACTGCTTTTATAGGGGTTAACCTGCTGCGGGCCCAGGGCTTTGAGACATTATGGCGCGGCCGTCGCAAGTTTGAAGAGGGGCAGCTTCCAGCCCAGGAGATTGCCGAGGGAATTATCCTTGCAGTTTCCGGTGCGCTTTTGTTAACACCGGGCTTTGTAACTGATCTAGTTGGATTTTCAGGCTTAATTCCCCCAATTCGACGAATTATTGCGCAGTTTGTACTGAGTAGAATGGTGGTAGCCAGCGTATCTGCCACTGAGCATGGCTCGGCATTTTATGCCTCAGGCTCATCCGAAAATCATAGGGCCAAAGACAAGGGAGATGTGATTGAAGGTGAGTCCTGGGACGAGAGTGACAGGTTGTGAAATATGAAAGGAGATCCAGAGAATGTAAAAACAGGGAGAGTAAAAATTACTGACAATTAGTAACAAAAAAACTGCTGTGATCCCTTGAAAAAGAATTATGGCACCACCATATGAGACTCAGTTGCGGGAATCCGCAAGATTGTTCGAAAATTTTAGAGATTAATTGGAGATACAAAATATGAAGATTCGCCCATTACACGACCGAGTGATCGTTCGTCGCGAGGAAGAAGAAGCAAAAACTGCTGGCGGCATTTTGCTGCCCGGCTCAGCCCAGGAAAAGCCCAATCAGGGTGAGGTTATCGCTGTGGGCAGTGGCCGTATTCTCGATAACGGTGACCTGCGTGCGGTTGACGTAAAGGTCGGTGATACCGTTGTGTTCGGCAAGTATGCCGGGCAGGACACGATTGATGTCGACGGTGAAGAGCTAATCATCCTCAGTGAAACTGATATCAAGGCTGTAGTAGAAGCTTAATTGAATCAGTTTTAAAAGATTTTGTGATAACTAGGTTTTGAAAGGAAATAATCATGTCAGCAAAAGAAGTTAAATTTGGCGGCAATGCACGCCAAGGCATGTTGGACGGGGTAAACACTCTGGCCGACGCCGTAAAAGTTACCCTGGGTCCAAAAGGCCGCAACGTTGTACTTGAGAGATCATTTGGCGCGCCAACAGTGACCAAAGACGGTGTCTCCGTTGCCAAAGAGATCGAGCTCAGTGACAAGTTTGAAAATATGGGTGCGCAGATGCTAAAGGAAGTCGCCTCTAAAGCATCTGATGATGCCGGTGACGGCACTACAACAGCGACGGTTCTGGCGCAGTCCATTATTATCGAAGGCCTCAAGTCAGTTGCTGCGGGTATGAACCCAATGGACCTTAAGCGCGGTATTGATAAGGCTGTGGTTGCAGCTGTTGCCGAGATCGCTGAAATTGCCAAGCCCTGCTCCGAGTCAAAAGAAGTTGCCCAGGTAGGCACTATCTCCGCTAACAGTGATACACATATAGGTGACATTATTGCTGAAGCTATGGATAAGGTTGGTAAAGAGGGCGTTATCACTGTTGAAGAGGGTTCCGGCCTGGAAAATGAGCTGGACGTGGTTGAGGGTATGCAGTTTGACCGCGGCTATCTGTCTCCCTACTTTATCAGCAACCAGGAAGCGATGAGCGCCGAGCAGGAGAGCCCATTTATCCTTTTGGTTGACAAAAAGATCTCCAATATCCGAGAGCTGTTGCCACTGCTGGAAAACGTTGCCAAAGCCGGCAAGCCGTTGATGATTATTGCCGAAGATGTTGAAGGTGAAGCACTGGCGACCCTGGTTGTAAACAATCTGCGCGGCATTGTTAAAGTGGCCGCCTGTAAGGCACCAGGTTTTGGTGATCGTCGCAAGGCTATGCTCGAAGATATCGCCATCCTCACTGGCGGTACCGTGATCTCTGAAGAAGTTGGCCTCGATCTCGAGACAGCAACCCTTGATCACCTGGGTACAGCCAAGCGCGTAACCCTGACCAAGGAAGCCACAACGATTGTTGATGGTGCTGGCGATCCAAAATCTATCGAAGCTCGCGTTCAGCAGATTCGTGCGCAGATCGAAGAGACCAGTTCTGAATACGACCGTGAGAAACTCCAGGAGCGTGTTGCCAAGCTGGCAGGCGGTGTTGCAGTGATCAAGGTTGGCGCAACCACTGAAATGGAAATGAAAGAGAAGAAAGCCCGTGTTGAAGATGCACTGCACGCAACTCGCGCAGCGGTTGAAGAGGGCGTGGTACCTGGCGGCGGTGTTGCCCTGGTCCGAGTACTGCAAAAAATTGCCAATACTACCGGCGACAACAATGACCAGACTGTAGGTGTCAGCATTGCCCTTCGCGCAATGGAAGCACCGCTGCGTCAAATCGTTGAAAATGCTGGCGGTGAAGGCTCTGTGGTTGTCGACAAGGTCAAGGCGGGTAAGGGTAACTTCGGTTACAACGCCGCAACTGGTGAGTACGGCGATATGATCGAACTGGGTATTCTCGATCCGGCCAAGGTATCTCGCACAGCACTTCAGGCGGCGGCCTCTATTGCCGGTCTGATGATTACCACTGAAGCCATGGTTGCCGATGCACCTGCTGCTGAAGGCGCTGCACCAGCGATGCCTGATATGGGCGGTATGGGCGGTATGGGTGGCATGGGCGGCATGATGTAAGCACAGTCACTGTGACACTGAGCCCCGCACTGGTTGCGGGGCTTTTTTTTGCCTGGTTTTTGCTAATTTGGGTTTTTTCTCAGCTAACAGATTAAATAAGGCTTAA
>JBMYPM010000091.1:0-5915 GCA_049600275.1 Porticoccaceae bacterium
CCCAGCAACAGACTGTTGCGCTCCTGGCTGCGCTGCTGAAGTCGGCTTCTGCCGTACTGAAAGGTATCAAAGACCTGGCCGTCAATATCAACTCTGCGATCAAAGATTGCATTGCCGTCACTATCGAGCAATAGATTATTCTGCTGGTCTTCAATGCGGCTGCGCTCTTCATAGGCAACTGAGCCGCGCAACTGAACGCGATCCAGGTCGTAAAACAGCTTGGCTTTAACCAGGTCTGTAGTGGAATTTTCCGGGCCGGAATCACCAAAGTAGATACCAGCATCACCAAACTCATTAATGCCCTGCAGCGAACCGCTGCCCACTGTGGCCGAAGGGGTTCCGGAACCGGCTTTGCTGAACAGCTGGGTCTGCGGCTGGCCTTCGTTATCCATTCTGGTGTAGGAGACAAACAGGCCGAGATCGCCAATCTTGTTTTCATAAGAGGCAAAGGTTCTGTACCCACTGTAGCTATCATCTGTACTTAATGTCTTGTATTGCTGGGAGAAGTAACCGGTCTCCAGGGCAATGCGCTCTTCACTGGGTCTGCGTGTATTGACATTGACCACACCACCCATGGCGTTGCCGCTGTACTCTGAAGAGAAGGCGCCGTAGATAACTTCAACATTATCAATTTCACCCGGTGATACCAGTGACCAGCGCGGGGCTCCGCGATAACGTGTCTGCAGATGATAGTGCAGTGGCATACCATCGACAAAAACCATTGACCTGGTGGTCTGGAACATATTTGAACCGCGCATACCAATCACGCCGTTGGCATCACCGATAAAACGCTTGCGGACAATTAAACTTGGCTCCTGGGCCAGGGCATCTTCGACTGTGGTGACATTGATCACCTCGAGCTGCTCGGCACTAATGGTACTGGTGGGGCTAACCAAGGTGGTGTCCTTAAACACTTGATTGGCTATCACTGTTACTTCTTCCAGATCGGAAGCAAAAGTACTACTTGCGAGAACAAAGCCTGAAGTTAAAGCAATATAGCTGATTGCCCTGTAAAAGAAATCCATAGTAAAAAGCCCAGTAAGTTAGATTAGGCTTAACTCTACCAAGAGATAAAAGTCGGCAAAATGTGACAAATTGTCGCAGTTGCGACTTGGCTACAGGGACTTAACCCTACTTCAGGACTGCACTGGCGCGCTCAAATAAGTTACCGGCATGGTTTATCACATGAAAAATGATGCTCTGCTCATTAGTGCCGGTTACCAGATGGGCTCCGGGGCCCGTGGCATAGATCGCTACATCCTCGCCACCATGGGTCTCTGATTTTCTTGGCACCAGTGCTTCCTGATGGAATCCGGCAGTTTCGGTGTCTACTTCGCTTAGATCCTGACGGCCAGCAACCGGACCGCTGTGGTAGCTATGGTCGGCATCAGTCTGATCCAATAGATCCCTGAAACCCAGACCATTGGCATAACCCAGTGTGGTGTATGGCATACCATCTGCAGCCAGTGCCGGCTTATCTGAACCCACATTGACTACTTTGCCGAGGATCGGATTTCCGCGTTTGGGATAACCGGCCATAGTAAATACATGGCTGTGGTCAGCGGTAACAATAATCAATGTATCCTCTGGATTGGTGCTATCGACAGCGGCCTGGACGGCACGGGAATATTCGATGGTATCGTGGAGTGCGGCATATGCACTGCCCGCATGATGGCCGTGATCGATTCTGCCGGACTCGACCACCAGTAGGAAACCCTCAGGGTTATTATCGAGAATATCGATGGCCATAGCGGTCATCTCTGTAAGAGATGGCTCTCCGCCAATATCATTTTTACGGTCAGCGGCGTAGCGCATATGGGATTCATTAAACAAGCCGAACAGCTGCCGGGTATTTTCGCTATCCAGGGCATCAAAACCCGGTTGGTCTTCAATATAGATACCGGATGGGTAGAGACTGGCCCACTCTTCCACCAGGTTGCGGCCATCGGTGCGGTCCCCTTCTATCTCGCTGATAGCATCGGCGCTGTTGGCGGATTTTTCATTGGGTAGAAAATGACGGCGACCACCGCCCATAACCACTTCTATGCCATCTGTTAAAACATCTGTAGCCGCGCCGCCGTATCTGGCCTGGAGGTTGGCTTTAAAGTTAATTAATTGCGAGGCGATATCTTCGCAGCCAGCGGCCAGGGCTGCGGCTGGCAGCAGGGAATTATCTTCCCAATCACGCTCGGGGGATTTGGCATAGGTTGCTGCCGGGGTGGCGTGGGTAACTCGCGTAGTTGTGACTATACCGGTGGATAGTCCGGCGATCTCGGCCAGTTCCAGGGCTGTAAAGACCTGGTTGCCGGCAACTGATTCACAGTCGCCACGCACTACATCTTCATCCACACCCAGGGCGCCAATATCAGTTTTAACACCGCTGATTATAGCGGTCATAGTTCCCGCAGAATCCGGTGTCTGGGCATCTACATTGTAGGTTTTAGATAGACCGACAAAGGGAAAGTGACCAAAACTAAGGCTGTTTTCCTCACCGGACATGCCCTTCTGCTGCCCGTCGAGAATGCGCGCTGCTGTGACTGTCGACACGCCCATACCGTCACCGACAAACAGAATAATATTTTTGGCTGAGCCGGGCTGGGTTACCACATGTTGAATATGGCTATTGGTGCGAGCCACTGCGGCAGCCGACTCTCTGTACCAGCTATTTTCAACTGTATTTAGCAGCTCACTGTTAATAGCCGCACTGGTGCTCGTACTTTTAACCTCAGTATTGGTGGTAAACAACAACCCCGAGAAAAGCAGGACGAGGAAGAGAGAGACTAACAGCACTAATTTATTCATAGTTTTTCCAGGCAAGCACAGTATTATTAAGCTTATCCGGGGATTATGACATTGAAACGACTAAAAAGAGAAAATTAGGATGGGACTTTTTATTGATGGTGCTTTTTATTGATGGTACTTTTTATCGATAGGGCTTAATCGAAGTGCAACAACTCGTCGATATCGAGATTGTGAGCTTTGGCGATTTTAAACAGTTGCCAGAGAGAAACAATGGCTGTTGGATCCTGCTCCATACGCTGATATTGACGAACCGAGAGTTCATAATCCGCCATATCTTCCTGAACCAGGTTTCGCTTATTGCGCAACGCCACTATGCGCTTTTGCAGTTTTTCCTGAAACTGTAAAAACTCATCGTAGTAGATAGAATCTGCATTTGGGCGTTGCATAACGGTTTGCTCAAATTCTCCTTGACCTTGCTAGCCAAGCTTGGCATATTCAAATTCACTGCAACACGCCATGCTTGTCGTAGATAGGACAGGGCGCGGTGCGACAGGGAATGGTTAATTTCGTATAAGAAACGGGGGGTTCCATAGAGCTCCCAATAAAAAGCAAGGAGCTAAAACTGTGAAACTATTAGTGTCTTTAAAACTACTCTTGATCACTCTAATTTTGTCCGGCGCATTGTCCGGATGTTCTAGTAGTCCTACGCAACCCAGCTACAAATTGGATTTCTACACCACGACCCACAGTGCAGTGTTTACCCAGAGAGAAATGATCAATGCCCTGCTTGATGAGGCCGCAGGCAATCAAAATATCGCCACCGCAACCCTGTTAAATAACTATTGCGACTTGGTCGAACGGCACATAATTTATGTGTCTGAGGATAATATTCCCCGGCAGTGCAGCAACCGACCGGTCAATCACCAGACCCGCAGCTGTGCCATGAAATTTCATGAGTGTATTCGCATGTGCTCACTGCGCAGCAATGACTGCCAGCCCTGCATAAATCGCTCGAGGGAGTGCCTCGAGTAATTACGCCCCCGGGCAACAGCCCTTTTGCATTGTTCTCTCTCTGGAAGCGCTGTAAGCTACAGCGCTTGTGCAAGACTCTTTTAAAACCGCCTTGCAACTGCTTTTATTGAGATAACCTGTGTCCAAAGCCTTTACTTATCCAGCCCTGCGCTCAACCCGGGAAAATTTTAAGTGTCCCAGTTGCGGCCTGGCACTGATATTAAATGCCGAGTCTCAACCGAAAACCTACAGCTGCAGCAACGGGCACAGCTTTGATATGGCCCGCGAGGGTTATCTCAACCTGCTGTTAGCCCAGCATAAACGCAGCCGCAATCCCGGTGACAGTGAGGATATGATTCGCAGTCGCCAGCGGTTTTTAAGCGCTGGCTATTACAGGCCGCTGTCCGATGCTATCGTCACCCAGGTGGCCAATTCGGCCAATGGCTTTAACCAGTCATTAATTGATCTCGGCTGCGGTGAGGGTCACTATTTGCAACAGTTGCGCGATACATCAGCAGATATACAGTTGCTGGGTATAGATATCTCCAAGTTCGCTGTGCGACTGGCGGCAAAACGCAAGATGGCTGCACGATTGGCAGTCGACAGCGCCTTCCATATTCCACTCTTTGAGAACCGTGTCGATACTGCTATCTCGGTGTTTTCGCCGATCAGCTGTGAGGAGACTGCGCGAATACTCAAACCAGGCGGCACCCTTATTATGGTCGGCCCCGGTGAGGATCACCTGTCGGGGCTCACCGAACTAATCTATGACAGGACTGTGCCCCATGCCGGCAATCCGCTGGATGCCACTGCACAATTTACCCTGCAGGAAAGTATAGAAATCAAACGGGATATCTCTGTTAATGGCAGCGATATTCTCGACCTGCTGACCATGACTCCTTACTACTGGCAGGCCAGGCCGGAACAGCAGGAAATGCTGGCCAAGCTGGATAAACTGGAAACAGCTATCCACTTCTATCTTAAAATCTACCAAAATATGAGTCCCTAAAACTACCCGGAGCCAGAGTACTTTTATGTCCCCAGCAGAAAAACAGTTTCTCCAGCGCAACCAGCTACCAGACAGCTACCTCGACAGTGCCAATAAGTGGTTTGCTCCCCTGCTGGAGGATTTCCAGAGACCAGGTAAGCCAGCATTTATTATCGGTATCAACGGCACCCAGGGTTCCGGTAAGTCGACCCTTGCAGATTATCTTTGCACCATGCTCGGTGAAAAGGGCCTTAAAAGCGTTTCTCTCTCCCTGGATGATTTTTACCTGACCCGCGCCGAGCGAGAAACCCTGGCAGCCAGTGTTCACCCGCTGCTAAAAACCCGCGGTGTGCCGGGCACGCACGATATAGCCCTGGCACTGCAGACCCTCGACAGCCTGGCAAAGGGATCTGCACAGACACTGATTCCGCGCTTTGATAAAAGTACTGACGACCGTTATTTGGAGGCTGATTGCGACCTGGTTAGGGGCGCTGTAGATGTGATTATTTTTGAAGGCTGGTGTGTAGGCGCCAGGCCACAGCCCGAGGAGGCACTGGCACAGGCTGTTAACAGTCTTGAACTGGAGCGGGATGCGGATGGCAGCTGGCGCAACTTCGTCAACAATGCCCTGGCCCGGGACTACCAGCCTCTTTTCGAGCGTATCGACAAGCTGATAATGCTCCGCGCGCCCTCCTTTGAAACCGTGTTTAACTGGCGTCTGGAGCAGGAGCAGAAAATGATTGCCCGACTCGCAGGGCAGAGCGAGGCCGACCGGTCAGGGGTGATGTCAGAAGCACAGATTGCGGCGTTTATCGCCCATTACCAGCGTATCACCGAGTTCAGTCTTAAGGAGATGCCAGGCCGCGCCGACTACCTTTTCCAACTCGGCTCCCGACGACAGATTATCGATTATCACAAGCCGGGCTCCGGCGATCCGGGCCACTGACTTTTTGCCGGTTTTTTTTAACAGCTGTGCAAAATTGGATTTTAGTCTAGGATTATCTTCAACAGTCTTAGGGTTTTCATCTATAACTGACGAAACCTGTCAAAAACCAAACTGGAGAAAAGGAAGATCGCTATGGAATACAGCATCGCAATTATTCTGGTCGCACTACTGCAATTTATTTTCTTTACCGGCCGCACCGGTTTTAGCCGCGGCAAATATGATGTCAAA
>JBMYPM010000092.1:0-5700 GCA_049600275.1 Porticoccaceae bacterium
TTAACGAGACACGGAAAATCAATGAAAGCATCAATTCTATCCAAACTGGATCATCTCTCTGACCGCTATGAAGAAGTTGGCGCACTGCTGAGCGATGGCGACATCATCAGTGACCAGAATCGCTTTCGCGAACTTTCAAAAGAGTATGCCGAGCTGGAACCGGTGGTCAAAAGTTACCAGAGTTACCTGTCAGTATTGGAAAATATTGACGAAGCAAAACTGCTGCTCAAGGATTCCGATCCGGAGATGCGCGAGATGGGACAAGAGGAGATGCGCAGCGGTGAAGCTCAACGTGAAGAGCTCGAACTGGAACTCCAAAAGCTATTGCTGCCAAAAGATCCCAATGATTCAAAAAATGTCTTCTTGGAAATTCGCGCCGGAACCGGCGGTGATGAAGCGGCTATTTTCTCCGGTGATCTATTCCGGATGTACAGCCGCTTTGCAGAAAACCAGCGCTGGAAAGTTGAAGTGATCAGCGAAAGCCAGGGCGACCATGGTGGTTACAAGGAAATTATTGCGCGAATTGTCGGCCAGGGGGTGTTCTCCAAACTTAAATTTGAATCTGGTGCCCATCGAGTTCAGCGAGTGCCCGATACAGAATCCCAGGGTCGCATTCACACCTCCGCCTGCACCGTGGCGATTATGGCCGAAGCCGATGAAAAAGATGCGATTGAGATCAACAAAGGGGATCTGCGTGTGGATACCTTCCGCGCCTCGGGGTCCGGTGGTCAGCACGTCAACAAAACCGACTCGGCGATTCGTATTACCCACCTGCCTACAGGGTTGGTAGTGGAATGCCAGGATGAGCGTTCACAGCATAAAAACCGCGCCAAAGCGATGTCAGTATTGCAGGCTCGTCTGACCGCCGCACAGGATGAAGCTGTGGCTCAAGAGCAGTCTGACCAGCGCAAAAGTCTTGTCGGCAGTGGTGATCGCTCAGAGCGTATTCGTACCTATAACTTCCCTCAGGGAAGGGTTACTGACCATCGCATCAACCTTACCCTCTACAAGTTGAGCGAAGTGATGGAAGGTTCACTCAATGAAATTGTTCAACCACTGGTCAGTGAATTTCAGGCGGAGCAGTTAGCCAGCCTCGCCGACTAATGAAAATTTCCAGGTTGCTTCAGTCTGCCGTTGAGCTCAATCATCTCAGCGACACCGCGACAGTAGACTGCGAACTGTTGCTCTGCCATGTCCTCGATGTCGATCGCAGCTATCTAAAAACCTGGCCCGACCGAGAACTTGATAGTGTTGCAGAAGAGCAGTTTCAGCAGTTATTAACGCGACGTATTCAGGGTGAACCGATTGCCTATTTAATTGGCACCCAGGGTTTCTGGACCCTCGATTTAAAAGTCTCGCCCGATACCCTGATTCCGCGGCCAGAAACTGAATTGTTGGTCGAGGCGGCCCTTGAGCTGGAACTTCCACAACAGGCCCGCGTTCTCGACCTGGGTACCGGCACTGGTGCTATTGCCCTGGCCCTGGCCACTGAGCGCAGTCAGTGGCAGATTAGCGCCGTAGACCTGATGCCAAAGGCGGTGCAGCTTGCCAGGGCCAATTGCCAGCGCCACCAGTTGGACAATGTAGAGATTTTCCAGAGTTGCTGGTTTGGGGAAATTCCGCCCCAGCGCTTTGACCTGATTGTCAGCAACCCTCCCTATATAGAAGATGGTGACCAGCATTTAACCCGGGGCGATGTGCGTTTTGAGCCCGCCTCAGCGCTGGTCTCCGGGTCTGATGGCTTGGATGATCTGCGCCTGCTGATTGCCGAGAGTGTCGATTACCTGGCCGACAGTGGCTGGTTGATGGTCGAACACGGTTTTCAGCAGGGGGCAGCAGTGCGGGAATTATTCCGTCGGGCAGGTTTTAGTGCAGTGGAGACCCGGGCTGATCTCAACAACCTCGAGCGTATTACAGTCGGCTACTCTGAGCGGGCTGCCAGATAGATTCTATTGCGCGAGACAATATTCCAGCGGCTCAGCAAGCCAATTCCCGCGCACAGGGCGCCAATAATCATCCCCGCCCAGAACCCGTAAACACCCAGCGGCTCACCCCAGAAATCCGTCAGTGCCAGTGAATAGGCGATCGGGAACGCTATGCCCCAGAATGCAGTTACCTGGATCAACAGTGGCAGGCGCACATCCTTGTAGCCGCGCAGCGCGCCACTGGCACACATCTGCAAGCAGTCGATACAGCCCAATATCGCGGCGAAAAAGAACAGGTTGATGGCAATTGACTGGACGCTGGGGTCAGCGCTAAAGGCACTGGCAAAGTCGCTGCGGAAAATAATCTTGATAGCCGCCATTATCAGTGCGAGCAAAAATACCAGCTTAAAACCCACCAGGCATATCTGCCTGGCCAGCTTCGGATTGTTGGCACCCTCGGCATGGGCAACCTTGATAGTCAGTGCCTGGGCTACCCCCAGTGGCACCATAAAGGCCAGTGAATCTATATTGATAGCGATAGCATGAGCGCCGACAACATTGGCACCCAGGTGGGCGATCAGCAGGGGGATAATCGCGAAGAAGCACATTTCCGCCGAGATGTTCAGGGCGATAGGAACGCCGAGTTTTAGGATATTGGCAATGGCCGCTATATTGGCGCGGGCAAACTGGTGGTAGAGCTTGAGGGCGCGCAGTGTGCTTGAACGGTGCCCGTAGACAGCCATACACAGCAGAAGAAATACCATCACTATAACGGTTGCCCAGGCAGCGCCTTCGCCACCCATGGCCGGGAAACCAAAGTGGCCAAACACCAGGGCGTAATCGAGAACTATATTGAGCAGAAATGCGGCGCTGTTAAAAACCAGCACCGGCCGGGTATCGCCAATGCCTTCAAATGTGCTGCGAAAAGCAAAGAATGCCGGGAACAATAAGCCGGTGATAAGGAATGGCATAAGGTAGCGGCGGCCAATATCATGGACTTCCGCGGATATATCCAGCTGCCCAAGTATAAAGATGCCACCGAGGATTGCGCAGTTGACCAGCAGCCCCATAGGCAGTGCGAGCCACAGTGCCTGCTGAAACTGAAAGCGCACCAGGTGTGGTTTTCCCGCTCCCCAGTAATTGCCAATAATCGGGCTGTTACCAATCATTATGCCGATTACAACCAGGTTGATCATCGCCCACATGCTGCCACCCAGTTGCACAGCCGCCAGTGTATCGGCGCTGACCTGGCCGGCCATATAGATATCAGTAACGTTCATGCCGACCACAGCGATTTGGCCGAGAATCAGCGGGCCGGCGAGACGCCAGAGCACAAGCGCATTATTGGCAAATGTAGAGTTGCGGGTGTTTTTGAAAAGCATTATCAGCACAATTTTTAGTTAAGGGTTATCTTCGTTTAATAGCGACTTTAAAGCGAGTAAAAAGACAAACTATTCGCGGAATATATGCTGCGATATTCACTGGTTGTTGGATCTTTGGAATTTATTTACTCTTAGCTAATCTAAAAGGTCAATCTCATTTGCCCATCTAAAAAATTAACAGATTCAACGGAGTGACTAAAATGCAAAAACTCGCCTCGCTATACAGATTATTTATCGAAAAATTAAAGCATATTGACTGGCTCGGCCCCCTGGCACTTCGTCTCTACCTGGCGCCAATTTTTATCGGTGTCGGCGCTCATAAGTTCGCCAATTGGGATGATATGGTGGCCTGGTTTGGTAACCCGGACTGGGGCCTCGGCCTGCCGGTTCCCGCGCTGATGGTATTTTTGGCCGCCAGCTCAGAGCTGTTTGGTGGCCTGGCATTGCTGTTGGGGGCGGCGACCAGGCTGGTTGTTATTCCTCTGATGGCAACCATGCTGGTGGCCGGCGGAACGGCTCACTGGGACAACGGCTGGTTTGCCATAGCCCCGGGAGATCCTGATACCAGCACTGCTAAAGTGCTTGCCGCAGTGGGTATCCCCGCGGCGCAGAGAAGTCTTGAAAATAGCGTTGGCGTCGGCGAGCGGGTCTCGGCGGCAAAATCTATTTTGCGCAGGCACGGCAATTACAGTTGGCTGACTGAGAAGGGCAGCTTTGTCGTTTTAAACAACGGCATCGAGTTTGCGGCAACCTATTTTATTATGCTGCTGATGCTTTTATTTAGCGGTGCAGGGCGCTGGGTGAGTGTCGATTACTGGCTGTCAAAACGCTTTTGTAAGAGCTGATATAGCTGCTGGCGGTCATCTTTCTGTAAGGCCCGTTTATTAAACTGAACGGGCCGATAACAATTCTGCTACAATTCGCGCGCAATTATGAGCGCAGACAATCTTTTTTGCGCATTTAACCTGTCCAACAACGCGTACCTGACCTTGACTGATACTACTGACACCAAAGCTAAATCCGACAAAAGCGCCAACAGCAAGCCATCGAACTCCTCATCGCGGGGCGGAAGACGCCGCGGTCGCGGTCGCGGTGGCAATAAGAGATGGTCTATCGATCAATTTGTCGTTGAGCCTCAAGAGGGCAAGGTTCGCTTTCATGATTTTGATCTGCCGCTGCCACTGATGCGCGGCATACACAGTGCTGGCTTTTCCTACTGCACGCCGATTCAGGGCGCTTCGCTGCCCCACACGCTGCGCTGCCACGATATGGTCGGCAAGGCACAGACCGGCACAGGTAAAACGGCAGCATTTTTAGTCAGCACTATCAGTGATTTATTAAAACACCCTATCGAAGATGAACGCTATATGGGTGAAGCGCGCGCCCTCATCCTGGCCCCGACCCGAGAGCTGGCAATCCAGATTGGTGAAGATGCCGAGCAGTTGGTCAAGCATACAGACCTTAATGTTCACTGCCTGGTTGGCGGTATGGATTACGCCAAGCAGTTACAGAAAATCCAGAAGAAACACTGCGATATCCTGGTTGGAACACCGGGTCGCCTGCTGGATTTTGCCAACAACCGGGATATTCACCTGGATCAGGTTGAAGTGCTGGTGATTGACGAAGCTGACCGTATGCTCGATATGGGCTTTATTCCCCAGGTGCGTCGACTGGTACGCTTAACGCCACCTCGCGAAGATCGCCAGACGCTTTTGTTCTCTGCAACCTTTACCCCTGAAGTTCTGCGTTTGTCCGAGCAGTGGACCGATAAGCCGGTTATGCTCGAGATGGAGCCGGAGCGGGTTGCCACGGATACAGTTGAGCAGAAGATATTTATTACCACTGCCAGTGAAAAATTTAACCTGCTGCAGAATATCCTCAAGGGTGATGCAGTTGAGAGCGTGATGGTCTTTGCCAATCGCCGGGATATCTGCCGGACTCTCTATGAGCGTTTAAAAAAGCAGGGCTTTAAAGTGGGTTTGATCGCCGGCGATGTGCCGCAGAATCGCCGAATGAAAACCCTCGAATCATTTAAGAATGGCAGCCTTAAAGTTATGGTCGCCACAGATGTTGCCGGTCGTGGAATTCACGTAGATGGTGTTAGCCATGTGGTTAACTTTACATTGCCCGAAGAGCCGGAAGATTATGTTCACCGCATTGGCCGCACCGGTCGTGCCGGGCAGACCGGTATCTCGGTAAGCTTTGCCTGTGAGGATGATGCATTCCTGCTGGAGCCGATTGAAAAGCTCCTGGATATGAAGCTGCCCTGCACTATGCCAGATGAAGCGCTATTGGCAGATGTGCCAGCGCCAGCGCGCAAACGTTCCCCAGCTAAAAAAGATGCGCCGAAGAAAGAAGCGGCTAAAAAAGAAGTATCTAAAGACGAAGAGACT
>JBMYPM010000093.1:0-5678 GCA_049600275.1 Porticoccaceae bacterium
TCCTCGACCGCATCCTCGACCGCAGCCACGACGGCGGATGCGGACGCGGAGCCGGGCTCGATCACAGGCGTCATCCGCTACGAGGGCGACGTTCCCGACCTGCCGATGCTGGTGTCCAACTTCCGCAGCGAGCAATCCCTCGACAGCTACCTCAAGGATAAGAATATCCTTGGTATTGCCGATATAGATACCCGCAAGTTGACTCGCATACTGCGCGAGAGCGGTGCCCAGAACGGCTGCATTATGGCCGGAGATGTCGATGAACAAACTGCACTGGCTGCAGCAAGAGAATTCGCCGGCCTTAAGGGAATGGATCTGGCCAAAGAGGTCACTACCGAAAAAACCTATCAATGGTCTCAGCACAGCTGGGAATTGGGTGTTGGTCACAGAGACCAGGATCCAGCGACAGCCAAATTCAAAGTGGTTGCCTACGACTTTGGTGTCAAGCGCAATATTCTGCGTATGCTGGTCGACCGCGGTTGCGATTTAACCGTAGTGCCGGCGAAAACACCTGCCAGTGAAGTGTTGGCCATGAACCCGGACGGCATATTCCTGTCCAACGGCCCTGGCGATCCAGAGCCCTGTGACTACGCTATTGAAGCGATTACTGAAATTCTGAAAACGGATATTCCAGTCTTTGGTATCTGTCTAGGCCACCAGCTACTGGCCCTGGCCTCAGGCGCTAAAACTGCCAAGATGAAGTTTGGCCACCACGGTGCCAACCATCCGGTTGAAGATATAGATAACAATGTGGTGATGATTACTAGCCAGAACCACGGCTTTGCGGTTGATGAAACCAGTTTGCCAGATAATTTGATTGCCACGCACCGTTCGCTGTTTGATGGATCGTTGCAGGGTATTCACCGCACAGATAAACCAGCCTTTAGTTTTCAGGGTCACCCTGAAGCCAGCCCTGGCCCCCATGAAGCAGCAGTGTTGTTTGACCACTTTATCGAACTGATGGGAGCGCGCGGCTAATAGCGGCGAGATTGAGACAATATGCCAAAAAGAACTGATATAAAAAGCATCCTAATCCTTGGCGCTGGCCCAATCGTTATTGGCCAGGCCTGTGAGTTTGACTACTCCGGTGCCCAGGCCTGTAAAGCACTTCGCGAAGAGGGCTTTAGAGTAATTCTGGTCAACTCCAACCCGGCGACTATTATGACCGACCCGGCGATGGCCGATGCGACTTATATCGAACCGGTCGAATGGCGCACCGTTGAACATATTATTGCCCAGGAAAAGCCTGATGCACTGCTGCCGACCATGGGTGGCCAAACAGCGCTTAACTGTGCCCTGGACCTGGCCAAGCACGGTGTGCTGGAAAAGCATGGCGTAGAAATGATTGGCGCCAATGCCGATGCTATCGACAAGGCAGAGGATCGCGAGCGCTTTGATAAGGCGATGAAAGCCATTGGCCTGGAAACGCCCAATTCGGGAATTGCCCACAGTATGGAAGAGGCCGCGCAGATTGCCGACCGCTTCGGTTTTCCATGCATTATCCGCCCCTCATTTACCATGGGTGGCTCCGGTGGTGGTATTGCCTACAACCGCGAAGAATTTGAAGAGATCTGCCGTCGTGGTTTAGATCTCTCGCCAACCAATGAGCTGTTGATTGATGAATCGCTGATTGGCTGGAAAGAGTTTGAAATGGAAGTGGTCAGGGATCGCAAAGATAACTGCATTATTATCTGTTCCATTGAAAATTTTGATCCTATGGGTATCCATACCGGCGACTCTATTACTGTTGCCCCGGCACAGACCCTGACGGACAAAGAATATCAAATTATGCGCAATGCCTCGCTGAAGGTATTGCGAGAGATCGGCGTTGAAACTGGCGGCTCCAATGTACAGTTTGCGGTAAACCCGGAAAATGGGCGCTTAATTGTTATCGAGATGAACCCGCGGGTATCCCGATCCTCTGCCCTGGCATCAAAGGCCACCGGCTTCCCGATTGCCAAGGTGGCAGCCAAGCTCGCCATCGGTTACACCCTGGATGAGCTGCAGAATGAAATTACTGGCGGTGCTACCCCGGCCTCTTTCGAGCCGAGCATCGACTATGTGGTTACTAAGATACCGCGCTTTGCCTTCGAGAAATTTGAGCAGGCCAACGCAGCACTGACGACCCAGATGAAGTCAGTGGGCGAGGTGATGGCGATTGGTCGCACCTTCCAGGAATCCATGCAGAAAGCTCTGCGCGGCCTGGAAGTTGGCACTGCAGGTTTCGATCCGATCCTCGATTCAACCGTTGAAAACCCAATGGCCGAAATACATCGCCAGCTGGCCGTAGCTGGTCCGGATCGTATCTGGTATGTGGGTGAAGCATTCCGCCATGGCATGAGCCGTGAAGAGATTTTTGCACTGACCAAGATCGATAACTGGTTCCTGGTGCAGATCGAAGACATTATTAACAGCGAACTGGCCCTGGCCAAGTCCAGCCTCGGCGAGCTGGACCAGAACAGCCTTTACCGTTTAAAGCGCAAAGGCTTTTCCGATCGCCGCCTCAGCGATGTACTCGGCTGTGAAGAGAGTGCTGTGCGCCAGTTGCGCAACGACCTGGGGGTTCATCCGGTCTACAAGCGCGTCGATACCTGCGCCGCGGAATTCTCTACAGATACTGCATATATGTACTCTACCTACGAGGAAGAGTGTGAAGCGCGCCCCAGCGACAAAGATAAGATCCTGGTTCTCGGCGGCGGTCCAAACCGTATTGGCCAGGGTATCGAGTTTGATTACTGCTGTGTGCACGCCGCCTTGGCGATGCGTGACGATGGCTATGAAACCATTATGGTCAACTGTAACCCGGAGACAGTATCCACGGATTACGATACCTCTGATCGCCTGTTCTTTGAGCCGGTTACCCTTGAAGATGTTCTGGAAATCGTGCGTATTGAAAAGCCTAAAGGTGTAATCGTCCAGTTCGGTGGCCAGACGCCTCTTAAGCTTGCCCGTGCCCTTGAAGCTGCTGGCGTCCCCATTGTTGGTACCACCCCGGATGCTATTGACCGCGCAGAAGACCGCGAGCGTTTCCAGCATATGATCGAAAAGCTCGGTCTGTTGCAGCCGCGCAATGCCACAGCGCGCAGCGCTGAGCAGGCAGTAGAGCTGGCTAAGGAAATTGGTTATCCGTTAGTGGTTCGGCCCTCCTATGTTCTCGGTGGTCGCGCTATGGAAATCGTCTATAAAGAAGATGAGCTGCGTCACTATATGAAGACTGCGGTTCAGGTCTCAGATGACTCACCTGTACTGCTCGATTTCTTCCTACCCAATGCAATTGAGGTGGATGTAGATGCAGTGAGTGACGGTAAGCAAGTGGTGATTGGCGCAATTATGCAGCATATCGAGCAGGCTGGTATTCACTCCGGTGACTCCGCCTGTTCACTGCCGCCCTACAGTCTCAGTGAAGAAATCCAGGACGAAATGCGCGAAGTGTGCAGAAAGATGGCCCTGGAACTGGGTGTGCGCGGCTTGATGAATGTGCAGTTGGCACTTCAGGATGGCAAGATCTATGTGATTGAAGTTAATCCAAGAGCCTCGCGAACAGTTCCCTTTGTCTCCAAGTGCATAGGTACTTCCCTGGCGAAAATCGCCGCTCGCTGTATGGTTGGCCAGACTCTTGAGTCGCAGGGCTTTACCAGCGAAATTATCCCGCCCTACTACAGTGTTAAAGAAGCGGTATTCCCGTTCAATAAATTCCCCGGCATTGACCCGATTCTTGGGCCAGAGATGAAATCTACCGGTGAGGTGATGGGTGTGGGAACCACCTTTGCTGAAGCCTATGGCAAGGCAGAGCTGGGTGCCAGTGATGAAATTCCTACCAGCGGTACGGCTTTTGTCAGCGTCCGTGAGCGCGACAAAGACCAGGTGCCGGAATTGGCTAAGCAACTTTCGGATCTTGGCTTTAAGCTGGTGGCTACCAAAGGCACAGCTGCGATTATTGAGCAGGCCGGTCTGCCTGTAAGCCTGGTAAACAAGGTTCAGGAAGGTCGCCCACATATTGTCGATATGATTAAGAGCGACAAAATTGATTTAATTATTAATACCACGGAAGGGCGCCAGGCGATTTCTGATTCCTCGGCGATTCGTTCCAGTGCAGAGCAGCACAGAGTCTATTACACTACTACTATGGCTGGTGGTGGCGCAGTATGTCAGGCGTTGAGCTACCAGGGTGGTACTGCGGTGCGACGTATCCAAACTCTGCATCAGGAGATAGTGTAATGCAAAAGACGCCAATGACGGTCGAGGGTGAAGTTGCCCTGCGCGAGGAGCTCAACCACCTGATTAAAGTGGTACGCCCGAAAATTATCAATGATATTGCTACAGCTCGTGAACACGGCGACCTGAAAGAGAATGCCGAGTACCATGCGGCCCGCGAACAGCAGAGTTTTGCCGAGGGACGTATTCAGGAAATTGAGAGCAAGCTGTCAAATATCCAGGTAATTGATATCAACAAAGTTCCCCATGGTGACAAGGTTATCTTTGGCTCTACGGCAACTATTATCAATCTTGAGACCGATCAGACTGTCACCTATAAAATTGTTGGTGATGACGAGGCGGATGTTAACCAGGGGAAGATTTCCTACCAGTCGCCAATTGCTCGAGCGTTAATGGGTAAAGAGATTGGTGAGGTTGTAGTGGTTAAAGCGCCCAGTGGCGATATTGAATACGAGATTGACCAGGTTGAGTTTATCTAACCAGGGATTTTGGTCGCTGTTAACCATATCCTGACAGGTCGCAGTAACGAGAAACCTGCGGAAGATTTCTCGTTTACTGACTGGCCTTAAGCAAAAACATCATCAGCGCCTTCTGCGCATGCAGGCGGTTCTCCGCCTCATCCCAAACCACCGAAAAATTCTCATCTTCAAAGAGTTCGGCAGAGACCTCTTCATCCCTGTGGGCAGGCAGGCAGTGCATAAACAGTACATCATCTGCTGCATGGCTGATTAACTTATGATTTACCTGGTAGTTGGCAAAATGCTTGAGACGCTCTTCCTGTTCATCCTCTTGGCCCATCGAGGCAAACACATCGGTGGTAACCAGGTGGGCGCCAGTGGCTGCAACCACAGGATCATTGGTAACAGTGATACGTTTTCCGGCTTTGGCCAGTAACTCGACGTTTGGTTCATAGCCAATGGGGCAGGCAATATTCAGATTGAAGTCCAATAGCATTGCCGCGTTGATCCACGACTGGCACATATTGTTGCCATCGCCAATCCAGGCAACAGTTTTGCCTTGAATCGAACCGCGATGCTCAACAAAAGTCTGTATATCGGCGAGTAGCTGGCAGGGGTGGAATTGGTCTGTAAGCGCGTTGATCACAGGCACTTTTGAATATTCGGCAAACTTTTCAATCTTATCGTGACCAAAGGTTCTGATCATCACAATATCCACCATGCGGGAGATAACTCGCGCTGAATCTTCGATAGGTTCACCGCGACCCAGCTGAGTGTCATTGGGGGACAGGAACAGTGCGTCACCGCCCAGTTGCGCCATACCGGCCTCAAAGGAAACCCTGGTGCGCGTCGATGATTTCTCAAAGATCATACCGAGAATCTTGCCCGCAAAAACCGGCTCCTGGCGACCCTCGCGATGGGCGGCTTTAAGCTCTATCGCCAGATCGATAACCTGATGTATTTCATCAGTGCTGAGGTCGTGCAGGGTAAGAAAATGTCTGGTAG
>JBMYPM010000094.1:0-5662 GCA_049600275.1 Porticoccaceae bacterium
CGCTGGAAGACAAATGCCAGGCCCCAGATAAAGGCCGTCAGCAGGAGAATAAAATCCGCGCGAAGATCAGTTTTAATGCTCAAGGGATATCCTTTTGAAGTCTGTTTTATTATTTTTTTTAATCTACGGCTTCAATAAACTGGATTAATAATTGCAGTTTTTCCAGTCCGCGGTACTCATTGATATCCAGGCGATAGACACAGCGTACAGTCTCTGCCCGATGATTGGGCCACTGGTCAATATCAATATTAAAGCAGATACCATCAATAGCGCGATTGGGTTCAGAGCCATGAGCCAGAACCAGCTTTAGATGCTTTTCGCCGACAATACGCTGTTGTTTGATTTGGAACAAGCCCTCAAAACAGGGCTCGGGAAACTGCTGACCCCAGGGGCCAGCATCGCGCAGTAGCTGAGCTGTGCCCATGGATAACTGATTGGACTCCAGCTCGCCATCGGTAACCATACGCGCCAGCAGGTCATCGGCACCCAGGGTTTTCTCTACCTGCAGCTGAAAAGCCTTTTCAAATTCCGCCAGTTTGTCTTCATCCAGGCTTAAACCTGCCGCCATAGCATGACCGCCAAATTTGCTGATCAGGCCGGGGGATTGGCTTGCCACTGCATCCAGCGCATCGCGGATATGCAGGCCGGAAATCGATCGCGATGAACCCTTGAGTTGACCGTTGTCACCCCGTGCAAAGGCGATCACTGGCCGGTTATATTTTTCTTTGATACGCGACGCCAGTAAGCCGACCACACCCTGATGCCACTCGGGCTGAAAAAGACACAGGGCCACCGGCACCTCGCCATCGAGGGAGAGCGGTATCTTTTCAACAATTGCCAGCGCCTCGCGCTGCATACCCTGCTCAATCAGCTTGCGATCCTGGTTGAGCTCATCCAGCTGTTGGGCGCTGTACATAGCCTGTTGTGGATCATTGGTCAGCAGGCATTGAATACCCAGCGAAATATCGTCGAGGCGACCGGCGGCGTTTAACCGCGGGCCAATGGCAAAACCCAGATCTGTTGCCACCAGCCGCTGGGGGATCTTGCCGGCAATTGTCAGCAAGGCCTGTATCCCGGGGCGACATTGACCGGCGCGAATTCGCATTAAGCCCTGATAAACCAGTGCGCGATTGACCTGATCCAGAGGAACCACGTCGGCAACCGTACCCAGAGCGACCAGATCCAACCAGGTCGCCATAGTGGGTTCGGCAATCTGTTGCTGAGCAAACCAATCCTGCCTGCGCAGCTCGGCGCGCAGTGCGCTGAGCAGATAGAAGGCGACACCGACACCGGCAAGATTCTTGGTTGGGAAATCACAGCCCGGTTGATTGGGGTTAACAATGGCCGCCGCATCGGGAAGTGCTGCACCGGGCAAGTGGTGATCGGTCACTATCACCTTGATACCCAGTGCATTGGCATGGGCGACGCCCTCAATGCTGGAGATACCATTGTCGACGGTAATAATTAGGTCAGGGGTTTTCCGGGTCGCCAGATCAACAATTTCCGGGGTCAAGCCATAGCCATAATCAAAGCGATTGGGGACTAGAAAATCGACCTGCTGGCAGCCCATAGCGGTCAGAGCCAACACCATCAAAGCCGAACTGGTTGCTCCATCGGCATCGAAGTCACCAACAATTAAAATTCGCTGTTGCTCGTTTAATGCCGCAACTAATAGCTCTACTGCCGCGGCAATCCCCTGCATAGCGGCGGGCGCCGGCAGGCACGAGAGTTTGCGCTCAAGGGCGGCGCTATCGGTGATACCGCGGGCTTGGTAAATACGTTTTAGCAGCGGATCTAACTGCACATCGAAGTCGCCGAGATCGGCATTGTAGGGGCGCGCCTGAATTAACATCTGGATTGGCCATCTTGTCTGGTTTTAGAAAATAACGGTTTAGCTTTGCGCTCTAACCAGTCGAGCAAAATTCTATTGGTCGCCTCTGGTTGCTCTTGCTGTATCCAGTGACCACAGGGCAGAGACTGTATCTCGAGGTCGGCGACCTTATCGCTCATATCAACTTGCGGCACCATATCGTAGTCGCCGTATATCATCAGCGCGGGCTGGGTGATGGTCTGTTCTATACCGGCAGTCAGTTCCCAGTTGCGGGTAAAGTTGCGATACCAATTACAGGGGGCGACAAAGCCACCGCGGCTAAAGGCATCGACAAAAACCTCAAAGTCCTCTTCGTTTAGCATCAGCTCACCGCGCTTATAGTCCATCTCAGCGGCGTGGATAATATTGAAGGGCTGAGTTTGCTGGTCATCATTATCCAGCCAGTGTTTGGTTCGGTATAAGTTTCGCAGGGTGCGCTGGGGATTAGTCTCGAAGGAACGCGCCGCCACATCGGGCTGGCGGTTAAAATGCACCAGGTAAAAATCCGGGCCGAGCATTTTCTCCCAAAAAGCCACCGGCTCAGTGGGCTCTCGCCCCCTAAAGGGCACGGAGAGATTGGCCACAGCAATTACTCGCTGAGGATTTAGAAGCGCGTGCTGCCAGAGCATAATCGCGCCCCAGTCATGACCCACATAAATCGCTTTTTCGATACCCAGTGCATCGAGAAGTCCATTGTGGTCATTGGTCAGCTGAAAAATATCGTAGGCTTCGACATCAGCGGGCTTATCGGAACCACCGTAGCCACGCTGATTGGGGATAATACAGTGGTAGCCGGCGCTGACTAAAGGTTCTATTTGGTAGCGCCAACTGTAGGCCAGTTCCGGCCAACCGTGGCAGAGTACCAGAGGAATACCACCCTGCCCGGCCTGAAAGACTTCAAGCTCAATACCATTGGTAGCAATCATGGTCGGGGTGGGAAATTGCATAGAAAAGCTCTGCTTAAGTTAACCGGCTGTGGCTGGGTACTTAACTCTAATCTTAGTTCTAATCTTAAATAAAGCCTGAGTTTTTACCAATCAGCCAGCTAACACCGCCAAGAATTGCCACAACAGTCCAGAGAACAGCGAGAAGTCTTAGGGGGCGAAAAGGTTTGCGCTCGGTACGGTTGTAACCACTGTTAATAACCGATTGGACACGCTGCATATCTTCTTCGGATAGTTTGTTTTCTTCAGTCATTTTTACTCTCTACTCAACGGGTTTTAAAGCGTCGGAACAGTCAAATACTCGGCGACCTGTTGCGGCGATAAATCGTCTAGCCTGGGCACTGTGCCCAGGCAGGGTTCAGCAATACGCTGTTTTAGTGTATCAATATTTTCATCGAGGCGCGGCATATCTGGATCGATAATATTGGCTACCCAGCCGGCAATTTGTAAACCGTCGCGTCGAATTGCTTCGACGGTTAACAATGTATGGTTGAGACAACCAAGCCGCATACCCACCACTACTATTACGGCGCAATTGAGCTCGCAGGCCACATCAGCAAGGGTTTCTCGCTCGTTAATCGGCACCCGCCAACCGCCGGCGCCCTCCAGCACCACCAGATCCACTGGCAGCAGGGACAGACCGCGACAAAATCCGGTCAGTCGCGAAGCCGATAGTCGCTTGCCCGCTTCACTGGCAGCAATATGCGGCGCAATCGCTGGCTCCAGGGCCACTGGATTAATCTGTTGATAGGAGAGCTTATGACTGGCGGCGGCCTGCAGTTGCAGGGCATCGGTATTGGTCATGCCCTGCTCGGTCAGTTCACAGCCAGCGGCGATCGGTTTGATAGCCGCGGTGCGCAGACCAGATTTATTTGCGGCGGCAAGAAATCCGCTGGCAATCACTGTCTTGCCAACATCTGTATCTGTACCAGTAATAAATAACCATTTGTTGGCCATAATTATCTCTCTCTTTTATTTAACAGCCCTGCAACTGATAATTTCCCAGGTAGCGGGCAAGCTGCCGTCGGCCTGTCGATAGCCATCATAGGCTGCGTATAGGGCTTTTAAATGCTGCTTGCCGGTCAATGTGGTCTTTTTGCCGACATTATTATTGTGCGCACCCACATCCTTGAGCTCCATCAGCAATTCTCGAACCGACTGATGTTGCTGGATACTATTTTCACTGTGCAGTTCGATCTGATTAAAGCCTGCACCCTCTAGTGCTCTCTGCCAATCCAGCAAACTATTAAAGCGATTCACATGAACACAACCATCGACCTGCTGCCAGGCGCTGCGCAATTCATTTAGAGTCTCTGGACCCGGAACAGCAAAACAGACTTTTCCACCGGGTTTTAAAATCCGATACAGTTGCGCCGTCAACTGGTTGATATTTTCACACCACTGCAGGGCAAAATTCGAAAACACCAGTGACTGGGAGTTATCCTCAAAGGGAAGGTTTTCGGCATCGGCACAAAGCCAGTTACCCTGTGGGTACTGAGTGGCTGCATAGGCGAGCATCGCCGGCGAAATATCCACACCGGTGACTTTGGCACTGGGATACTGCTCTTGCAGCTGCGGACAGTGATAGCCGGTACCGCAACCCAAATCTATAACAGTGTCTAAAGCCTTATCTGAACTTAAACCGGTGAGTAATTTTTCACCAACTCTATGCTGTAAAACCGCCGCTTTGTTATAGCGCTGTGCCGCGCGTCCAAAGGATTCAGCAACTCGCGCTTTATCCAGTTGGTAATTTTGCCGCTGCAAAAAGCTGTTGATTAAATCCAGTGTCTTTTCACCCTGGCTTAAATGGGGTAAATGGCCAGCGTCTTCAATAATAGCGATCTCAACACTATTATTGAGCTGAGAAAATTGCTCGACACAGCTGACAGGCACCAGTGAATCCTGCTCACCAAATATTGCCAGAGTCGGGCATTTTAAGTCGGCGATAGCAGATTGATTATCTATTTCACCCAACAACTTTAGTAACTCGGCGGCGCTATTATTATCCAGCTCACCACCCAAGCTGCGCAGTTGCCTGATCAGCTGTCGCTGCTGGCTGTCACCTTGCGTCTGCAGGCCGCAAAAACGTTTTAGGCAGTCGCTGTTACTCTCTTTCCAGGCTGCCGCAAAACTCTGGTATTGCTCAACTGGCATCGCCGCAGAATAATTATTGCTGGCGACAAAGTTAAGATTGCTGGAAATAGTAATCAGCCCTTCGACTCGCTGTGGGTACTGTGCCGCAAAGGCACAGCTAAGCATGCCACCCAATGAGAGACCAAGCAGATAACAGCGCTCAGGCAACACTTCAGTCATCCAGCTGACCACAGATTCCTGGGAATAATCTTTTAGGGTTGGAGACTGGGCAAAACCGGGCAAATCCAGGGTAAGCACATCGGCAAACTGGGCGAGCCGTTGCGGCAGTGACTGCCATATCTGGCTATCTATGCCCCAGCCATGAATCAGCACTAATGGCTGGCTGTATAGACGCACACCGGTGCAGGGATAAGCGGTTAGTTGGGACTGGGGATTTATGGCGGCGGCTGCAGTCATCAGTTATTGGTAACTGCAATTGTTTTTGCAGCGACATCCAGTGCGTTTAACAGTTGATCTACCTGCTGTTCGCTATGGTCGGCGGAGAAGGTAATACGCAGTCGGCCACTGCCAACCGGAACCGTCGGTGGACGTATGGCGCCAACTAAAAAACCCTGCTCGCGGAGTGCCCCACTGATCTGCATAACCTTTTGATCATCATTGATCACCAGCGGCTGGATCGGTGTCGAGGAATCCATTAACTGCAAACCAAGCTGCTCTGCACCGCGACGCAGGAATTCAGCCGCATGGTCTCCTG
>JBMYPM010000095.1:0-5649 GCA_049600275.1 Porticoccaceae bacterium
ATAATTAGCCTGCAATAGGTCGACTACCGGATAGCGCTGCATCATCGACGCCAGTGATGAGACATAGCTAATCGGGTTCTGCTTTTCCTGGAACCTGAAGGCGATATTGCTCAACTGCGCCCGCTCAGCGTAGCGCCAGGACTCTATACCCTGCTCGGCAATCAGGGCTATCCAGGCAAAAAACATCTCGACGATTTGCTGCTGGTGCTCAAGACCCTGCGGCGTCAGGGAAATATCCACAGAGAACAGAGCAGAGCCACGATCTTCAAGGGCTACACCTGCTCCAAGCGCCTCTGCCCAGCCGCGCTTTTTCAACACATCCAGCAGGCTGCCCTCGCCCTCGTGACCAATCAGTGAAGCCAGGTAATTGGCCGGCTTTTTCTGCCAGTGGGGCAACATTTTTGGCAGTGGAAATGCAAGGCTGAGTTCCCGGGAGTTTTGCAGGGGTGTAGCTGAAATTTTTAACGGCAGTCGCTCGGGCTCAAACAGTGGCGCACTGTGAATATCCACAACCACACGGGCATTTTCAACCGGGGCAAATCGCGGCTCGACCATCGCCTGCAGCTCGTCGAGACTTTCACTGCCGAGCACCACCAGTTTCATAATATTGGCGGAGTAATACTTTTTATAGATCGCCAGCAACTCATCGCGCACTGGCCGGCCCTCCCAGTCGGCAAGGGTATCGAGATTACCCACAGTAAATTTCGACAGCGGGTGCCGGGGATTGACCTGCTCCTGCAACACATCCTGTAAACGCCTGCCATCATCCTTAATTTTCAGGCGGTACTCCGACTCCACCGCATTGCGCTCGCGATCCACATACTTGGCATCAAAGTTGGGGGCAGAGAAAAACTGTGCGAAACGATCCAGGGCCGGCTCAAGGTAAGCCGCATCTATATCGAAAAAATAGTTGGTATTTTCCAGGCCGGTGCCGGCATTGTGGCTGCCACCATGTTCACTGATAAAACGCTGGTACTCGCCGGGATCAGGATATTTTTCGGTGCCGAGAAACAGCATATGCTCGAGAAAATGCACCAGCCCTGCCCGATCAGCGGGATTTTGATAGCTGCCAATATAGACATCCAGGGAAGCCGCCGCCTTATCTGAAGTGGGGTCGGAGATCAGCAGGATATCCAGCTGATTATCCAGGCGGACGTGACGATACTCACGCTGGTCATTGGGACTGGTAACAATATCAGGGGTCTTAGTCTCCCCGCGGAAGTCTGAGCAACCCTGCAGCGCAAAACCCAGAGCTGCTACAGCCAAGAAACCACAGAGATTAATCAAGCGACGCATATAAATTTCCTTTGCCTGGTGGTGATAAACAGGGGTAAATAATTAATCCGGCTGTCCGGCACTATCGCTGGAAGAGAGTTCCAGTGGGGGCTGGAACTCCATTTCCCGCTGGGCCTTGCGCGGCCAGGCGTTAAATACCGCCTTGACCAGGGTGGCCAGTGGGATAGCGAAGAACACACCCCAGAAGCCCCAGATACCGCCAAACAGCAGAACCGAAATAATAATAAATACCGGGTGCAGGTTAACCACTTCGGAAAACAGCACCGGAATTAATACATTGCCATCGAGGAATTGGATAACGCCATAAACACCAAACAGCCAGAAGAACTCATTGCTAAAGCCCCACTGCATATAACCCACCAGAAGCACAGGCAGGGTGACAACCGTGGCGCCAATATAGGGAATCAATACCGAGAGACCGACCAGCAGTGCCAGAAGCGCCGCGTAATTAACCCCGAGCAGTAAAAATGCAATATAGGTAACTGTGCCGACAATAAGAATTTCGATGGCCTTGCCGCGCACATAGTTGGTAAATTGCATATCCATCTCATTCCAGATAGTGCGCATTACCGAGCGCTCCTCGGGCAACAGGCTGCCCATAAACAGCAGCAACTGATCTTTATCCTTAAGCATAAACAGCACCAGCAAGGGTACCAGGACCACATAGATCATCAGGCCGATAATGCTTGGAAAGCTGCTGATAGAGAATGTCAGCGCCTGCTCC
Organism: Porticoccaceae bacterium; assembly: GCA_049600275.1. GTDB lineage: Bacteria > Pseudomonadota > Gammaproteobacteria > Pseudomonadales > Porticoccaceae > HTCC2207. The sequence continues at coordinate 2,021 of JBMYPM010000095.1, forward strand.
GCAAGACGGCCAACCTCTTCGGTAAGGCGCGCCATAATCGACTGGAACTGTTCCGGGCTAACATATTCTGCATAGCGCTCTGGCAGCGCCACCGCCAACTCGCGTAGGCGCCCAATCATATTTGGCAACTCACCGACCAACAGTGAGGTCTGGCGGCCAATCATCGGAATCAAACCAACCAGCACCGATAGAAAGGCAACCATAAACAGCAGATAGGTGGTGCTGATAGCCACTGCATTGGGCACGCCATAACGACGCAGAGTATTGACTACACCCTGGAGTAAGAAGGAGATAATCACCGCAGCAAACACAGGCCCGAGAACTGCCCCCAGGGTGGCAAAGATAGCCAGCGAAACAATCAGGATAATTGTCAACAGCAGTGCTTCTTCTGTGCCGAAGTAGCGCTCAATCCACTTGTGTAAAATCTTCCTCATCCATCTATCCTTTTAGTGCTATTCAATGCAGTTGCGCTTTTGCTGGCGCTGCTATTTTTATCGGTAAATCTTTTCGCGGTAAGACCAGACTATGTAAGTGCCCTATCTGACCTGAAACTTGTCAATATTTCAACTGTCGAACTGTGCATAATTTTCCGCTAAAGTGATGTTATCACGGCGATGCTAACCTAACGCTGGCAATCTTCTGCAAACTGATAAGGCTTATTTTGAAAACACTTTTGCCCACGCATTTCCCAAACCGCCTATTATTAGTATCGAGCTTAATTATCAGCCTGATTATGCCCCTGTGCGGCAGCCTCAACGCCAAGGAAATCAAACTGCCGGTACTCGGCGATGCCGCCTCGGGAATAATTTCCAAACAGCAGGAATACGAGCTGGGGCGAATCTGGTTAAAGGTGTTTCGCAGTCGCGTCAAAGCCTACGACGACCCGTTAATGCAGATCTATCTCGAGCAACTGCTCTATAACCTCGCCACTTACAGCGATCTCGAAGACCCGCGACTGGAGCTGGTGATTGTCAAAAACCCCTCAATGAATGCCTTTGCAGTTCCCGGCGGTATAGTGGGTTTCCACACCGGTGTATTTGCCTATGCGGAAAATGAAGATCAAATGGCTTCGGTGCTTGCCCACGAACTGGCGCACCTCAGCCAGCGACATTTTTCCCGTGGCGCCGAGGCACAGAAAAAAACTTCGGCACTGACTATGGCCGGCCTGTTGGCCAGTGTGGTTCTGGCGGCCACTGCCGGTGGCGATGCGGCCACCGCAGCTATGGTTACCTCCCAAGCACTGGCCATGGATAGCCAGCTGCGCTACAGCCGCAGCAATGAGCGGGAAGCCGATCGCATTGGACTGGCGACAATGGAACGGGCCAATCGCGATCCCGGTGCAGTGGCCGATATGTTTGCAACGCTGCTCAAGGCAACCCGCTATACTGGCAGCCGCCCCCCGGAGTTTTTATTGACCCACCCGGTTACCGAGAAGCGTATCGGCGATGCCCGCAACCGCTCCATGGGTACCTCGATGCGCCAGTATCCACAAAACCCGCAGTTCTACTTAATGCGCGCCCGGGCACTGGTGGCTATGGAACACAATAATAAAAACAGCATTAACCGATTTAATGGGGAGCTAAACGCCAATACATTAAAAGCAGATGCCGCCCATTACGGTCTGGCATTGGCCTACTTAAAAGACAACAAGCTACCCAAAGCCAAGCAGATTATCACTGCTCTGCTGGCTAAAAACCCCAACAACCTGACCTTTCATTACACCGATATTGAAATTGATATTGCCCGGCAAAATTATCCAGAGGCTCTCGCCAAACTCAATAAATTGCTGACCCTAAACCCCAACAACTATCCATTGATGGTGCTTAAGTCAGAGGCGCTGTGGCAGGGTCATCAATACGACAGTGCCGATACGGTGCTGACTGCACTGTCGAGAATGCGCGACCAGGATCCAATGATCTGGTACCGATTGGCCGAGGTACGCGGTTTGGCCGGCAATATTTCCGGCCTACACCAGGCCCGGGCGGAGTATTTTATTCTTATTGGTGTATTTGATATGGCACGAGAACAGTTAAGCCTGGCGGCCAAACTGGTCAATGGTGACTTTAAGCAGTCAGCGATTATTCGCCAGCGGTTGAGGGATCTTGCGCAAATGGAGGATCGAGCGGAAAAACTCTAGAGATTAAAGGCTATTTAATATGGAGGTTTATTCAGAGCTTTGCTGCTCGCGAAAATCAATCATACGGCCCAGGGATTTCATCGCCTGCTCACCAATCTCGGCATCGACAAATACCTCATTGCTACCCTCTTGCAGAGCGGCAAGCAAATTCTCCAGACTATTCATTCCCATCCATGGACAGCTGGCGCAGCTGCGACAGGTTGCACTGCTGCCACCGGTCGGCGCGACAATCAGCTCCTTGTCCGGAACCGCCTGCTGCATCTTAAAGAAAATACCCTGGTCTGTAGCCACAATCATTTTAGGCTGTGGCAGCTCCGCGGCTGCGGCAATAAGCTGGGAGGTGGAACCCACGGCATCGGCAATATCAATTACCGACTGGGGAGACTCCGGGTGAACCAGTACAGCGGCATCCGGATGGACGGCCTTTAGCTCGAGAAGACGCTTGGCTTTAAACTCTTCGTGCACTATGCAGCTGCCATCCCAGAGCAAGACGTCGGCGCCGGTCTTGCCCTGCACATAGCTGCCGAGATACTTGTCCGGAGCCCAGAGAATTTTTTCACCCTGGCTATCCAGGTAGTCGACCACATCCAGTGCAATACTCGACGTCACCACCCAGTCGGCACGGGCTTTTACTGCCGCGGAGGTATTGGCATAGACCACCACCGTGCGATCCGGGTGCTGATCGCAAAACTCGGCAAATTTATCCGCTGGACAGCCCACATCGAGGGAACAGGTCGCCTCGAGGGTAGGCATTAAAACGCGCTTTTCCGGAGTGAGTATCTTTGCTGTCTCACCCATAAATTTAACCCCGGCAATAACCAGTGTCCGGGCACTGTGGGTTTTGCCAAAGCGGGCCATTTCAAGAGAGTCAGAAACTACACCGCCAGTCTCTTCAGCCAGGGCCTGGATAAGTGGGTCGGTGTAGTAATGAGCAATAAGCACAGCATCCTTTTCGATAAGCTGTTGTTTAATCTGCTCTTGCAGCTGGGCTATTCTCTCGGCGCCCAGTTCAGGCTCAACCTGGACACGGTTGAGGTAGTCTTCAACCATAGAGCGTTGATTTACATTTTCAGCCAGCTGCAATCTATCAGTCATAATTTAGCTATTCCCGGAAAATAAACAGGCCTGGCAATTAACCCAGGGTAGAGAGCCAGTAGATAACTGCAACAATAATTATAGACAGCACTGCAACCGTGGCAATTGCATCGGCTTTACTATCTTCAGCACTGAAATCTGTTTGATTGTTGTCACTTGACATAGAAGTACCCTAATAAACTGTAAAAAATGGATGAAATTCGTTGAAGGTCTTAAAAAGTGCGCGCATTCTAGCAACTGCATACCCGGCTGTCGCGCGTTTTGCGAGTAAAGCATCCTGCTTCGGGTAAAAAGTTAATGATTCTCGAAAAAATTCCAAGTCAGGCCGTAAAACAGCATGGATCTGGGGGTAAAACCCGTGGATATTCCAGAAAATTAGCTATATATATTCAAATAG
>JBMYPM010000096.1:0-2993 GCA_049600275.1 Porticoccaceae bacterium
CGACCGCCAATCGAACCATCCGACAAGCCACAGCTGTGGTGACGCAACTCCACCGCAGGCTCCTGCCCGGCAGGCATAACCGGCGGGATTTTCCACTTAAGCAGATACTCAGTCTCAGCCTGCTGGGCAATTTCCACATAGACCGGACGGGCCTCATCGGCAGAGGCAGTAATAGCCGCCACGGACAATGCCAACAGGGTAAGCACAGTAATAAAACGCATTATTGGCTTGGGCCCCGCTCACTGACTTTGTATTTGGCGATCAATAGATCGATTGCCTGGCGCTTAACTTCCTGCTGTTGCTGACGCTGCGCATCGGCAAAAACTGTCGAGGCTACTTCAGTAAACCCAGGAATATAGGACGGGGTATTTTTCACCAGCATAACCAGATGCCAGCCATAATCTGACTGCACTGGCCCCTGCCATTTTTCAGCAACCTGGGAGTCGAATAACTGCTGCCGGAAAGCATTGCCGAAGTGACTGCCAATCTCATCATCATCGCGATTGACATAGTTGCGGTTATATAAAAATCGTTCCCCGTAGCGCGGTGCATTTTCAAAGGGCACCAGGTCGGCATTGAGTTTTTTCTGCAATGCCTCAGCCATAGTTCTGGCCTCTTCAACACTGCGCTCCAGACTGGAAATAAACACATGGGTAAAGGTAGCAGAGGCGGCCTTTGTGTACTCCTGGCGATGCTCCTCGAAGTAGGCCTGCAAATCAGCTTCTGTCAGTGGCGGCAGTTCATCGTAAAAACCCTGGGCCAGGTAATCCATTTTTTGAATTAAGCGGCGGCGGATAACCTGGTCATTCTTATCCAGGTTAAGCGCCATTGCCTCACGAAACAGGGCTTCATTGCGCGCGTAGTCACTGGCCAGTTGCTGGCGATCTTCAGCGCTGAGTTTTTTCAACGCGGCCATCGCCTCTTCAGGTTTAAATATCTTTGCCTGTAGCTGCATAAACTGCACTAACACCTCATCGTCGATAACTATCTGGAACTGCTGGTCGGCATAGTCGTCGGCATTGATCAGTCGCTCACCGCCAAGTAACAGCAGGGCAATCAGCAAAAATTGAAAGAGCGGTTCGCTAAATATTTTTTTCATAGATGTTTTTTAAAATCGCCAAAAAAGTAATCATTAAAGAATATGCCGTAGCCTAAGCTTTGATCCTGCTTCAGGGCAACCCCGTCACTGACGATGTACAGAAAACTGTAGGATTCAGGGCTTGGGCCGATACCAGATCGGTGAGGTGTAGGCGCGTTCCTGTAGGGTTTTCGACCCGCGAGGTGGCTGGTCTAACTGCAGTGCAATCGAATCCAATAAGCCATTGCGTGGGGTGGGAATTTGCAGAACACGGACATAGTAAAATGCTGATTGGCGGGGATCAAAATCGGGATCAATCCAGACTGTCGCCAGTTCCGCCTGACCAATGGTATTGCGATAACGCCCAGACGTTAAATCAACCGTATTGCCAACAGCCGAAAGCCGTCCACGGTCATCAATAAGTCTCTCTCCAGACCAGGCAATATTGTAAACCTGCTCATGCTGCTGGCCCTGCGCATCAATCCAACCTTTAATCATCTGCAGGCGATCGAGATTGGCATCGACAGGATCTTTAACCGCGCGCACCATAAATTGCGGTGCCGCTTTAGAATCCTTCACAGCGATAAGGTCTGAGCCCATAGGCACACCATATTGGTAACCTATAGAGGAAAACTCTTCGGCGGCGACCGCATCGGCAGGAAAGTCCCAGCCGGCAAATACCTGCACACGCAGTCGAGGCCCGGTTGTCGCATAGACTTCCTTGCGCTTGAAAGCGGCATAGATAGCTTCGCGGCTATTCTCCTCAGCCCAGACAGCCGCCAATCCGGAGGCAGACATATTCCAGCCATTGCTGGTCACCGGACTGCCGCCAGTGCGGCTTTTGGTTTCCGGCGTGGAATCTGTGGCCATTTTGCCCATAAAATTATTTTCCTCTACAGAGGCGAGCCCTGAGTGGGAATCTGTCGAACCAATCAGGCCAAATTTATAGGGGTTAACACCAACTCTCTGCTCAATGGCCAGACCTTTCTTTAAAGCCGGGCGAATGTAGTCTGCCGGGCTGGCAGCAAACCCTTTCTGGTCTTTCTCGGCTAACTGAATATAGTGATCATAGTTTTCAAAATCGGCAAATTCGTCCTCCGGGGAGAACTCGCCGCGGGTCTCACTATCACCCTTGATCTGGGTAACCTCAACAATTGGCTCCCAGCGAACACGCTGGCGGGCATAGTCGGCACTGATAGGCTGGCCGCGCAATGTTGTATCGTCGAACATATAGCCTTTGGAGATATTCGAGTTGTGGGGGATCGCCATAAAGCGAGTACCGGTACTCTGCTCAGTTTTATCCAACCACTCCCAGAGATCCTCCGGATACTGACTGATATCCGATCCATAGGGAAAGAACTGGCCGGCCTTGTCGGCGCCATCCGGGGTAATCACCACGCGGTGCAAGTTGGCGCCAGTAGGAATTGACGACCACTCCCAGCCGATCAGGGCGGTAAAATCACCGGGCTGATTGTGCCGATCTGCGGTCTGGATAATATCCCGCCAGGCTGCCATCGATGTCTCACTGGTATCACCAAAAAAGTCGACACTGTCAATATTGTTACTGCTGTCGGCAACCGGATCAGCGTGATTATGAGCTACTGCCGGAATCGGCAAGAAGCGACCAAAGAATTCCAGCCCGGTATTATTGTCGATCGCCCGCAGCATCAACTTGATACCAATCCAGCGTTTGAGATTAGCGAACCAGCCCATATCCTCGAGGACAATAGACTGGTTGTGCACGGCGCGCATAACACCGAGCATTTCTGCATGGTCGGCAACCACCAGAAAATCCAGCGGCGTTTCGATCTGCACCCGGGTTCTGTTGTAGGGGTGGATAACCGGCTGGCCTTTGGCCCAGCGATAGGCGGTGTCCGGATCGACGCTGCGATTGTTATTTAAAAAGGCATCAAAA
>JBMYPM010000096.1:3003-5634 GCA_049600275.1 Porticoccaceae bacterium
ATTGGTATGTAAATGAGTGTCTCCAAAATAGACCTGGCGACCCTCTAGCACTGGGCTAGCTAAGGCACTGATTGCCAGTGGAGCAATAGCGAACAGGAGCAGCGTGGAAACTATTTTTTTAGACGCCATTAATCTAATACCCAGCCTCGTCAGCAGAGAGCCTGCGCCGGGCAAAGTTGAGAAACACCAGCGCAACTATCTCGATTAATGTAGAGCGAATTGCCGGCTGGGAAACACCGTCAATCAATATATGAACAGAGCGGCCGAATAATATTGCAATCAATAAGGCCATCGGCACCACCAGCCAGGCGCTATTGCCCGGGCGCGAGCCGTAGAGAATAAAACCGGCTGCCATCAGGAACATCCCCCCGAGATCGCCGCGAATGGTCCCCAGCCCATCAACACGGCTGGCAACAACAGAAAATTCCGCCTCCATCTGGGTTGGCGCAAAAATAAATCCAAAGCCGCCCAACAGGGCAACTAGCCCCATCAGCCCCAGAATAATTCGTATACCATTATCCACAGCCCTCTCCCTCAAATGTCTTTTATTATTTTTATTAACACCGAGTTTAAACCATTTTTTCCAATCTGGGTATTTACTGCAGCGAGCTATCGACTGCTGTACAGTATCGAAAAAATCCAGCGAAGCTTTTATGCAAACCTTTTCCAAAACTACCGGCATCTCAGTAGTGGTCGCCAATATGATTGGCACCGGCGTATTTACCAGTCTTGGATTTCAACTGCTGGGGATTCAATCGCCCTTTGTACTGATTATGCTGTGGTTTGTCGGCGGGCTGACCGCTCTCTGCGGCGCCCTCACCTATGCCGAACTGGGCGCCAACCTGCCGCGCTCCGGCGGAGAATATAACTTTCTCTCGCGACTCTACCATCCCTGCGCGGGCTTTATCTCTGGCTGGGTATCTGCCACCGTGGGCTTTGCCGCCCCTGTGGCGCTGGCAGCCATGACCTTTGGCGCCTACCTCTCAGCAGTCTTTCCCAACCTGCCGCCAACCTGGTCCGCCGTGGCACTGGTTATTATCCTGACCGCCGTACACTGCCTCTCGCGCCAGGCCAGCAGCTCTTTTCAGCAGGCCTTTACCGGCTTAAAGATACTCTTGATCCTGGTCTTCTGTGCGGTGATATTTACCTGGGGAAGCACTCCCCAATCGATCAGCCTGATCCCACAGGCTGGCGATGAAAAATTACTCCTGAGCGGCGCCTTTGCAGTCTCACTGATCTATGTAAATTACGCCTACACCGGCTGGAATGCCGCCACCTATGTCACCAGTGAGTTGGATAACCCGCAGCGCAATCTTCCAGTGGTTCTGTTTGTCGGCACCGGCCTGGTGATGATGCTCTACTTGCTGCTTAACTTTACCTTTTTAAGTGCCGCCCCAGCCTCCATCCTCGAGGGAAAAATTGAAGTGGGTGTGATTGTCGCCGACCATGCCCTTGGGGAAAATGCCGGCCGCGCCATGGGTGCCATGCTCGCCCTGTTACTTATCTCCACCGTCAGCGCCATGACCATGGCCGGCCCCCGAGTGTTGCAGGTGATCGGTGAAGACTTTAATTTATTTGCCCCGCTGGCGCGCAATAACCGGCATGGGGTGCCAATGGTTGCGATTATTTTCCAGGGGCTGTTAGCGCTGATTTTTATTCTTAGCGCCACCTTTGAATCTGTGCTGATCTTTTCCAGCTTTGTGCTTGGGGTAAACACACTGTTCTCTGTACTGGGTGTCTTTGTACTGCGCTGGCGCAGGATGAATATCGCCAGTGCCTATAAAACCTTTGCCTATCCCTTTGCGCCACTGGTCTATCTGGGCGTTACTCTCTGGACTCTGGTATATGTGCTGATCTCACGACCTATTGAGGGGTGGATTGGTGTTGGGATGATTGCTCTGGGTGGTGGTCTGTACTATTTGTCCTCCTGCTTATCCAATGATAAAGCGCAAGATTCGGGTCGATAAATAATCCACCGTCGGCAATACTGTTTCCATGAACTCCGACTACCAACGTATCGCTGAGGCAATAGAGTTTATCAATGCCAATGCCGGCCAGCAGCCCAACCTGGAGGCTATTGCTGCACAGCTTAATCTCAGCCCATATCATTTTCAGCGCCTGTTCAGCCGCTGGGCCGGTGTCACACCTAAAAAATACCTGCAAATTCTTACCGTCGAACGGGCCAAGCAGTTACTGGCCGAAGCCCAGCCACTGCTGGCGGTTTCAGGTGAAGTGGGTTTAAGCAGCCCCTCGCGACTTCACGATCACTTTGTGCAACTGGAAGCGGTCACCCCCGGTGAATACAAGACCGGCGGTGCAGGTCTATCCATTGACTACGCTGTCCACAACAGCCCCTTTGGCGAGATATTTGTCGCCGCTACAGCGCGGGGAATTTGCAAACTGTCATTTATCGATGGGGATAAAGAAGAGATTCATATTGCCGACCTGCAACGGCGCTGGCCTGAAGCCAGGCTGCAAAGAGACAACTCAGGGAAGCTGGCAGTTATTGAGTCTCTTTTTACCGACAGCCAGAAGATTGATCGACCCCTTTCGCTGCATGTCTCGGGAACCAATTTTCAGGTCAGTGTCTGGCGCGCCCTGCTGCAAATACCTGAGGGGACTCTAACAAGT
>JBMYPM010000097.1:0-5580 GCA_049600275.1 Porticoccaceae bacterium
CCCTTGAAGAGATAAAATCCCAGCTGATTAATGACTGGCGTTTCTCGGTAGCAACCGAGAATTAAGGTTTATCCCTAAGCCATCAACTCAGCAAAGAACTTGCGCAGGCCAGCGGCGCCAGACTGTTCCCACACCTTGAGTGCCGCAGTACCCACAATGGCCATATCTGCAGAACCGCGCAGGAAATCCATATCTTCCTTACCGCTAATACCAAAGCCCACACCAATCTGTGCGCTGGTATGCTGGCGGCAGCGCTCGATCAGCGCCAGGACATCATCACCCATATTGGTTTTCGAACCGGTTACCCCTTTGCGGGCAACCACGTAAACCAGGCCGCGACTCACAGCACCGAGCTGGGCAAGGCGCTTATCACTGCTGGTTGGGGTCATCAGGATAATCGGCTCAATACCCGCCTCTTCAGAGATACGGTGCAGGTTGGCCGACTCCTCCACCGGCAGGTCGGGAAGGATATAGCCGACACCACCCGCCTCTTTCAGGCGTTTGATAAATGTCTCTTCACCCATTTTGAAGACAGTGTTGTAGTAACCCATCATCAACAGCTGGAAGGGAAACCGCTCACTGGCCTGCTTCATAAACTCAAAGCACTGGTCAACTGTCGTGCCTGCCTTCAGGGACTGCTCATTGGCATTTACAAACAGCGGGCCATCGGCGCTGGGTTCGGAAAAGGGAAACTGCAACTCCACCAGGTCGACGCCAGCTTCAGCCATAATCTCCAGTTCTTGCATATTGTCTTCAAAGGAGGGGTAGCCGCAGACCACATGGGCCATAACCAATAAGTCTTTATCTTTTTTACGTTCGGCAAGAAAGCTTTCCAGACCCATTAGTTGTTCTCCGCGCGGTACTGATCCGCTTTACCATTAATAAATGTTTTCCACTTGGCATCATCCAGGGCATCGGCAATGGTAAAGATATCTTTATCTCCGCGACCGGACTGGTTGATGAGTATAATTTCGTCTTTGCCCATGGTCGGCGCTTCTTTAATCGCTGTAACAAAAGCGTGGGTACTCTCCAGTGCAGGAATCAATCCCTCGGTGCGCATAGTCAGTCGCAGAGCCTCTTTAACCTCAACATCGGTGGCCGCTTCAAAGCGCACCTTGCCCTGGTCGTGGAGATGGGAAAAGATTGGGTTGATACCTATATAGTCGAGACCAGCGGCTACCGAATGGGTCTCTTTCATATTGCCCTCTTCGTTCTGCAGGAAGTAGGTTTTAAATCCCTGGGCCACGCCCACTGAGGCGTCGTCATAGGCGAGGCGCGCAGCGTGCATATAGGAACCCACACCCTCACCACCAGCCTCACTGCCGATCAGCTCAACGTTTTCATCGTCGAAAAAGCCCTGGAAAATTCCCATGGCGTTAGAACCACCGCCAACACAGGCATAGACACGATCCGGCAATCTGCCGGCCTGGGCGAGCATCTGCTCGCGAGCTTCAAAGCCAATAATTGACTGGAACCAGCTGACCATCTCCGGGAACGGATGGGGGCCACAGGCAGTACCAAGAATATAATGAGTGTCTGCCATATTGGTTACCCAATCGCGCATCGCTTCATTAATCGCATCTTTTAAAGTCTTCTGACCATCCTGAACAGCGACAACCTCGGCACCGAGATTTTCCATCCAGAATACATTGGGACGCTGGCGTGCCACATCCACGGCACCCATATAGATCTTGCAGTCAAAACCAAAGCGAGCCGCCATAGTCGCCGTGGCAAAACCGTGCTGGCCGGCTCCGGTCTCGGCAATGACCTTACTCTTACCCAGGCGTTGGCAAAGCAGGCCCTGGCCCATCACATTGTTTACTTTGTGAGAACCAGTGTGATTGAGATCTTCACGCTTAACATAAATCTGTGCGCCACCGAGTTTGCGGGAGAGGTTTTCAAGATGAGTAACCGGTGTCGGGCGGCCGGAGTAGCTCTGCATCAGGGCTACATAGTCCTGCCAGAATTTAGGGTCTGATTTACACTCGCGGAAACATTCCAGCAACTCTTCAATGGTTGCATGTAAAATTTCAGGCAGGAAAACGCCGCCATATTCTCCGTAGTAACCTTCGCGGCCGTCGGAGAAGTCAAAAATATCCATGGAAAACCTCAATAGAAAGCGGCCAACTTCATTGAAGATGACCGCTTTTAGGATCAATCAAAATTAAGCGTATAGTTTATCCAAGTCACCACACTGACACAACGCTCAGATTCAATGATGTTTGGCTTGGCGCCTTTTCTGGAATCTGATTTCTGCGTCTCTAACCATTAAGTAGCTGCCGTACATAATACCAACAAACAAAACCGCCATAATTGTAATTATTAATAACATAACTGCCCCCATATATTGCTTGGATCTCAACACTAATCCGCTCACTTCGTGCCGCAACCCAGCATCCACTTAGTTATTAGAATTATTGAATCAAATACCATTTTCCCCTTTCTATACGCAGTGATCGCGTGACCGGTTTATTGATCGCGGTCAGTTTTTGCCGAGACCGCCAATGGCAAGGATCTGCGCGACTTATCCACAAGTTTTTCAATGACTTACAAACTGATAAATCCGCCTTTTAAGAAAAAAGCACAAGATATAGTGTATTAGTGCTTGCAAGACACACCATGTAGGATAAACTGATCCACCAGTTCCCCAGGAAAAAATATAAAAATCCGGGGAAACAGCAGAAATTAAAAAGCAATTTAGAAAGTACATTTTTTATATCTATAAAATAATCTCGGCGACATATCCATGTGAGCCCGGGAAGACAATTAAAGGGCCAGACAATCAATGAGCACCGCACCGAAACTAAAATCAGTCAAAACCGCCAGAAAGACGCCACAGATCAAAATGCAGGACGCATCACTGGATATCTGGGACAAAAAATACCGACTTAAAGACAAGCAAGAGCAGCCTGTAGACGCAGATATCAATGCAACTTACGAGCGAGTTGCCAAGGCGCTGTCCGATGTTGAAGCCAAAGATAAACGCGATGAGTGGAAAAAGCGTTTTGTCTGGGCACTCCAGCACGGCGCTATTCCCGCCGGCCGTATTATCTCCAATGCTGGTGCCCAGGCTTACAAGCCAGCCACCTCGACAATTAACTGTACTGTTTCCGGTATTGTTCCAGACTCCATGCAGGGTATTCTCGAGCGCAACCTGGAAGCTGGCCTAACATTGAAAGCCGGCTGTGGTATCGGCTATGAATTCTCGACACTGCGTCCCAAAGGTGCCTATGTTTCCGGTGCTGGTGCCTACACCTCTGGACCACTGTCATTTATGGATATCTACGACAAGATGTGTTTTACCGTCTCCTCTGCCGGCGGTCGCCGCGGTGCACAGATGGCAACCTTTGATGTCAGCCACCCGGATGTATTTGATTTTGTTCGCGCCAAGCGCGAAGACGGTCGTCTGCGCCAGTTCAACCTGTCGCTGTTGATTACCGAAGAGTTTATTGAAGCAGTTCGCGCCGACAGCACCTGGGACCTGACCTTCCCGGTCAGTGCTAAAGAGATCGAAGGCGGACTCGACCTCAAGGCTGACAATATTGTCTGGAAACACTTCCCGACCACAGAAGCCTACACCACCAATAAAGATGGCCTGGTTGCCTGTCGCGTCTATGAAACAATTCGTGCCCAGAAGCTGTGGAATGCAATTATGTCGTCTACCTACGACTATGCTGAGCCGGGCTTTATCCTGATCGACCAGGTGAATAAAAATAATAACAACTGGTTCTGTGAAGATATCCGCGCCACTAACCCCTGCGGTGAACAGCCCCTGCCTCCCTACGGCAGCTGCCTGCTCGGCTCGGTTAACCTGACCAAGTTTGTGCGCAATCCATTTACCCCAGAAGCTTACTTTGACTGGGAAGAGTACGCGGAAGTTGTCGCTGTATTCACCCGTATGCTGGACAATGTTGTTGAGATCAACGGCCTGCCTCTTGATGGCCAGCGCAAAGAGATCGAATACAAGCGCCGTCACGGCATGGGCTTCCTCGGTCTGGGCTCTACCCTGACTATGCTGCGCATGAAGTATGGCGAGCAGGATTCACTGGAATTCACCGAGCGCGTTGCCCGCGATATGGCTGTTTCCGGCCTGACTGCCGGCCTCGAACTGGCCCGTGAAAAAGGCCCGGCGCCCATTATGGAAGACGACTTTGATGTTACTGCCGCCATGCTCTACAAGCGTCCCGAGCTGGCCAAAGACGGCATCAAGGTTGGCAGCAAGATTAAAGGTAAGGTATTGCTCGGCAAGTACAGCCACTATATGCAAAACATTGCCAGCGTTGCCCCGGAGTTGATCGAGTCGATTATTGAAGAGGGCTGTCGCTTTAGCCACCACTCATCAATTGCGCCTACTGGTACCATCTCACTCTCACTGGCCAACAATGTGAGTAATGGTATCGAGCCAAGCTTTGCTCACCACTACTCACGCAACGTTATTCGTGAAGGCAAAAAGTCAAAAGAGAAAGTCGATGTTTTCTCCTACGAGTTACTGGCTTACCGCACCCTGATTAACGACAAAGCCATGCCTTACGGCACTTCAGAGGAAGAGGCACTGCCCGACTACTTTATGAGCTCAGAGAATATCGTGCCAAAAGCGCACGTTGATATTCAGGCGGCTGCACAGAAGTGGGTCGACTCTTCGATCTCTAAAACCATCAACGTGCCTACAGACTGCGACTACGATGATTTTAAAGATATCTATCTTTACGCCGCTGAGAAAGGTCTTAAGGGTTGCACCACATTCCGCTTTAATCCGGAAGCGTTCCAGGGTGTATTGGTTACCGACAAGGATCTTGAGAACACCACTTACAGCTTTACGCTGGAAGATGGTTCAACCGTTGAATTTAAAGGCAATGAAGAGGTTGAGTACGATGGCGAAACCCACACTGCCGCCAACCTGTTTGATGCACTGAAAGAAGGTTACTACGGTAAATTCTGATCCAATTAATTAGATGCTGTAGCAACCAGCACGGAATAGCACGAGGAATAAAATGAGCAAGAAAATTGAAAAGAAGATTGTCTCCTACAAGGTAAGCACTGAAGAGCAGGCAAAAGAGGAAGCCGCGCAAACAGCGGAGTCAAATATTATCCAGATGCACGAGAAGGTTTCACGACCTGAGGCTCTGGCAGGCAGCACCTACAAGATCAAGACGCCGATGTCAGATCACGCGCTGTACCTGACGATTAACGATATTATTTTGAACGAGGGCACAGACCACGAGTTGCGTCGCCCGTTTGAAGTATTTATCAACTCGAAAAATATGGATCACTTCCAGTGGATTGTTGCCCTGACCCGAGTTATCTCTGCGGTGTTCCGCAAAGGTGGTGACTGCACATTCCTGGTTGAAGAGCTTAAGGCTGTATTTGATCCACAGGGTGGTTACTTTAAGCCCGGCGGTAAGTTTATGCCCTCGCTGGTTGCTGAAATTGGCTGGGCGATCGAGGATCACCTGCAGAAGATCGGCCTGCTTAAGAAGCCTGAGATTGCTGAACACCAGCAGAAGATTATGGATGAGAAGCGCGCTGAATTTGAAGGTGCCGCTGCTGCACCTGCTGCCGATTCCAGTGACTTCCCACCGA
>JBMYPM010000098.1:0-5567 GCA_049600275.1 Porticoccaceae bacterium
TTATGGATAATGTGGAGGTTGATGGGCAGCTCTCTTACCTGGACTGGGATAATAAAGTTATTCCCTATTGAATTTTAGGGCTGCTATTTTAAATTCGAGTTCTAAGCTGTCTTCAACCTTAATCAATCCATTCATAATTGAGAATGGTTCAATTCCAAAGTCACTCTGCAGGATGGAAAATTTTCCGCTGAGAATCAGCTGGCTGTCGCTGGCTTCTTCTATCTCAATGACTATTTCCTGTCTGCGACTAACTCCGTGAATGGTCAATAGGACTTCGCTCTGTTCCCCTGAAAGGGCTGCCAGGCAGTCGCTGCTATATAAGCGTGCGAATGGAAAACTTTTAGCCTCAATGCTTTTCAGCATATTGCTGGTGGTGCCGGCGATATCTTTTGTTGTGGGGGTGGTAGTTAGGCCCGCCTCAGCGCGCAGCTGGGGATTATCGACTTCCAGGTTGGCGAGTCGGGCGAAGAAGTCTGCCCGGCAGATGGGATTTTGTGGGTTATTCCTGTCGAGCAAAATATAACCCTGGAGATCATGGCTGGCGACAATATGGTCATGGCCCAGGCTGGCCATCAAGCCGCCCCGACGAACGGTAATCAGGATTCTTGAAGCGGGGCTGTCAACTTTATAAACAGAGTCGCTGTCCTGGTCAGTATGGATAGTTAAGGGAAAGTCGACCGGTGCTTCTTGCCGGTTAGAAAAGTCTTGCTGTAAGGCACAACCGCCAAGCAGTAACCAGGCAATCAGGGGGATAGGGGTATTTCTAAACAGGCTATTCAGGCGCATGTTTCAGCATCTTTACAGTAAAGCTAACATCCACATCCAGGCCAATCTGGTCACCGCTGGCCCATTCTGGACTGCCAATTGCAAAATCGCTGCGGCTCAGGGTTAATTGACCTGTCATGGATGCGCTGTCGGCTGGTTCTCCTGAATGGGCTGAGGGTTGCCAGCTAAAAGGCACGTTGACCGGTTTGCTGATTCCCTTAAGTTGCAATCTGCCCTTGGCTATAAACCTGGAATCGCCAACTGCTTTAATCCCATCGCTAAAAAATACCGCCTGGCTATGGCTTTTAATATCAAACCAATCCCCTTCGCGAATGGCCTGGTTAATATCCGAGTTACCCATATCGACGCTGTCAATATTCACCACAACCCGAAGCTGTTTTTCGGGCATATAGCTAACTGAGAATTCTTTAAATTCGCCGTTGATTGGCAGCTGCTCAAAATTGACCGAATAGGCCAGTTCACTGTTGTTGGGGTTCGATCGCCATTCAGAAGCCCTTTGCGAATCAGAAGCCCTTTGCGAATCAGAAGCGAGGCAGAGCTGGCTAAACAGATAGATTGTCAGGATAAGGTATTTCATAGCTTGTATTGATTAGGTGGCATTAAAACCACATGCGTTTAAGAATACTGTCGCGCAAAATAAAATGGTGGCGCAGTGCGGCACCTATATGCGCAACCAGAATAATAATCAGCATTGTTACACAGATTTCATGGACTTCTGCGGCCATTGACTTCAGAGTCTCATCTGGGCCGGCTATCGCTGGCAATTCAACCAGCCAGAAAAGCTTTGTGGGAATATTGGCGGCAGAGGTGATTATCCAGCCACTAATCGGCAGGGCGATCATGAGTCCATAGAGCAGGGTGTGAGCCAGTTGCGCCAGTCGCCGTTGAACTTTACTGCTATCCAGGGATATGGGTATTGTGCCGGTTATGCGCCACAGCAGTCGCACAGCGGCGAGCAGAAGAACCAGCATACCGATGGATTTATGCCAGACAAACAGATCCAGTTTTAGGGGAGACAGCTTGAGTTCCTCGGCGTAATACCCCAGGGGTATCTGAATAAATATCAGCAGTGCGGTCAGCCAGTGCAACAGCTTGCCCAGCCACCCCCAGCTATTTTCTGTGTTGCGAATTGTCATTAAAAGCTCCTTCTTTTAAGCAGTCTCTAGTAGATGCCTATGATGCCTGATCAGGGTGCTGTAAAACAATCCAAAGCTATGCCGCTGATCTGCTAATATACGCGGCCTAAATTTGCCCTTAAAAAGATACCTCTATGTCCAGTAACAGCCGATCAGTTTGCGAAATTGTCGACCTTATTCACGATGGTCGGGGGGTGGGCCGTCTGGATGGAAAAACCTGTTTTATTGAGGGTGCGCTCCCCGGAGAGACAGTCGAGTTTCGCCGTCACAACCAAAAGCGCAACTATGATGAAGCTCATGTGGTGGAGGTTATCTCTGCATCGGACAGCCGTATCCAGCCGGAGTGCAAACACTTTCCGCGCTGTGGTGGCTGCACTGTGCAGCACCTCGAGCACGGTGCCCAGATCGCCTTTAAAGAAAAGCAGCTTCTAAACAGTTTGCAGCGCAGTGGTATGCAACCGAAAACGGTCTTGCCTGCACTTAGCGGCCCGCAGTGGGCCTATCGCCGCCGTGCTCGTTTGGCGGTTCAGCGAGCTAAAGACGGCAATGTTTTAGTGGGCTTTCACAATGCCGGCAGTCGGCGCATTGAACCGATTAGCGAATGCCAGGTATTGGCTGAGCCCCTTGAGGCTGTTGTTGTGGCGCTGCCTGAATGGCTGAAAGCTTTCCCGCCCGGTATTCGCCTTTTTGAGGTTGAGTTGTTGAGTGCCGACAATGGATTGGCGATTGCCATCGAGGCGAGCAGGGCGCCCTCAGCAGCTGAGTTGGAAAAGATGCTGGCGACGATCTGTTTCACCCCTGAACGCTTTACTGAAGTGCAGCTGTGGTGGAAGACCTCAACCCAGTCAAAATTTGTCCGCCTCGATGCCGGCAGCGAGCCTCTTGAACTCGCCCTAACAGAGACAGTTCGGTTACAGGTTCAGCCGGGTCAGTTTGTTCAGGTCAATGGCGAGATTAATCGCCAGATGATTGATCAGGTTTTGTCTCTGCTGCGTAAATCTTCTGTTGAAAACAAAAGCCCAGGTAAAAAAAGCCTGGCGGTGGACCTGTTTTGCGGAGCAGGTAATTTCTCCCTGCCGCTGGCAGGCCACTTTGATCGGGTGATCGGTATTGAGGGTTTAGAGGATCTGGTTCGCAGTGCCGAGGCAAATGCCCGGCGTAACAACCTGGCCAATGTCGAGTTTATGGTCTCCGATCTCAGTGACTGGTCGGGAATGCGCAAGCTAAAAGAGAGGGTTGACCTGGTTCTGCTCGATCCGCCGAGAAATGGTGCCGCCGGTGCCATGCCCTGGATTGTAAAGGTGAAGCCGAAACAGGTTATTTACATCTCTTGCCATCCGTCGACCATGGTTAGGGATGCAAAATTGCTGGCTGAGGCGGGCTACAGTTTAAGTGCTGCGGGGGTTATGGATATGTTTCCTCATACGGCTCATGTGGAGGCGATTGCACTGTTCGAAAAATAGGCAATTTTTAGCCTATTTTACTGTCAGCGGATTGCACTTTCAGTTAAACTGCGCGTCTTCTTCGATTCCGAAAAATTTAATTTTTTCACGCTAAAATTTACTAGACAAGTTACTCAATCAGTAACGCAACCTTGGGAATGCTCTAACTATGTTTGATAAGAACCAGACTATCGAGAATTTTGACGCCGAAGTATGGAATTCCATGCAGCTTGAAAGCCAGCGCCAGGAACAACATATCGAATTGATTGCCTCTGAAAACTACACTAGCCCCGCAGTGATGGCGGCCCAGGGCAGCAAGTTGACCAATAAGTACGCAGAAGGCTATCCCGGCAAGCGTTACTACGGTGGTTGTGAATATGTTGATGTCAGCGAACAGCTGGCAATTGATCGTCTGAAAAGCCTTTATGGTGCGGACTATGCCAATGTCCAGCCGCACTCCGGTTCCCAGGCTAACAGTGCAGTATTTCTGGCGTTGCTCAAAGGCGGCGACACAATTTTGGGTATGAGCCTGGCCGACGGTGGTCACCTGACTCACGGTGCCAAGCCAAACTTCTCCGGCAAACTCTACAACCCAATCCAGTACGGCCTGGATCCAGAGACTGGCCTGGTGGATTACGACCAGGTGGAAGCCCTGGCTGTGGAACACAAGCCGGCAATGATTATCGCTGGTTTCTCTGCTTACTCAGGCGTTATGGACTGGGCCCGTTTCCGCGAAATTGCAGACAAAGTGGGCGCTTACTTAATGGTTGATATGGCCCATGTCTCCGGTCTGGTTGCGGCGGGTGTCTACCCGAACCCGGTTCCCCATGCCCATGTTGTGACTTCAACTACTCACAAGACCCTGCGTGGTCCCCGCGGTGGATTTATTATTACCAACGACGAAGAGATCGCCAAAAAATGTAATTCGGCGGTCTTCCCCGGTGGCCAGGGCGGCCCGCTCTGCCATGTGATTGCAGCCAAGGCAATCGCTTTTAAAGAAGCGGCCAGCGATGAGTTTGTCAGCTACCAGAAGCAGGTGGTTGCCAATGCCAAGGCGATGGCGGCGACCTTTATCGAGCGCGGTATTAATATTGTCTCCAACGGCACCGAGAACCACCTGATGCTGGTCAGCCTGATCGGTAAGGAGTACACCGGTACTGATGCTGATCGCGCCATGGGTGAAGCCTTTATTACTGTGAACAAGAACGCTGTTCCCAACGATCCGCGCTCACCTTTTGTGACCTCTGGATTGCGAGTAGGTACGCCGGCGATTACTACCCGCGGATTTGGTATCGACGAGACTGTGCAGCTGACTCACTGGATGTGCGATATTCTCGATAGCCTTGAGAATGGAACTTCTGAGCAGGTGATTGCCGAGGTTAAAACCAAGGTTCTCGATATCTGTGCGCGCTTCCCGGTCTACGGCTAGGCTGCAGTATTGTTGCGAAAAAGCCCTGTTTAAACAGGGCTTTTTTTTGCCGGCATGTTTTATCTAAAACTCAACACTGCCGGGTAATGCCTAATAGTCTGAAAAGACAGCATCCTGTGGTAGAATGGCGACCCATTTTTTTTCGACGCTTTGCTATGTACTGTCCATTTTGTAATGCCGATGACACCAGGGTTATAGATTCCCGTCTAGTTGCCGATGGCGGTCAGGTGCGTCGTCGTCGTGAGTGCGGTGCCTGTAATGAGCGGTTTACCACCTACGAGATGGCGGAACTGGTTATGCCGCGGGTGATTAAAACCGATGGTACCCGGGAAGTTTTTGATGAAGAGAAGCTGCGTGCAGGTCTTCAGCGAGCTCTGGAAAAACGTCCGGTATCCATAGAGCAGATCGAAGCCGCTCTCACCCAAATCAAGCATTTCCTCCAGGTTACCGGTGAGCGTGAAGTCTCATCGAGAGTGATAGGTGAAGAGGTGATGACCAGGCTGCGTGAATTGGATGAAGTTGCCTATGTGCGCTTTGCCTCGGTCTACCGCAGTTTCCAGGACCTGAGTGAATTCCAGGACGAGCTAAACCGCCTGAATGCGCTAAAACCTGCTGCGGATAGCGAGTAATGAGTTTTTCAATTTTTGATCGCGAGATGATGTCGCGGGCGCTGCAGTTGGCGGCTAAAGGTCGTTATACCACCAGCCCTAATCCTGCGGTCGGCTGCGTTATTGTTTCTGGTGATAAAGTTATCGGTGAGGGCTACACCCGTCC
>JBMYPM010000099.1:0-5534 GCA_049600275.1 Porticoccaceae bacterium
CCACCGCGCCCACAGTGGTCTATGAAATTCTCACTACATCCGGTGAGCTGCTGCATGTCTCCAACCCCTCGGCACTGCCAGATCCCGCCCATATTGAAGAGATGCGCGAGCCAATCTGTGAAGCCAATATCCTGGTGCCCAAAGACTATGTGGGTAATGTGATTGCACTCTGTGTTGAAAAGCGTGGAATACAAAAAGATATGCAGTTTGTCGGTGGACAGGTAGCGATTAGCTATGAGCTGCCGATGAGTGAAGTGGTCATGGACTTTTTCGATCGACTTAAATCCGTAAGCCGCGGCTTTGCCTCGCTTGATTACAGCTTTGTCCGTTTCCAGGCATCCTCCCTGGTCAGGCTCGATGTACTTATTAATGGTGATCGAGTCGACGCACTGGCAGCGATTATTCATCGCGACACCTCCCAGCAGAAAGGCAGGGTGCTGGCAGAGAAAATGAAAGAGTTAATTCCCCGGCAGATGTTTGATGTAGCTATCCAGGCGGCTATTGGTGGCTCTGTTGTTGCCAGAACCACAGTTAAGGCACTGCGTAAAAATGTTACCGCCAAATGTTACGGTGGTGATGTTACCCGTAAGAAAAAGCTGTTAGAAAAACAAAAAGCCGGTAAGAAACGCATGAAACAGGTGGGCAGTGTAGAAATCCCCCAGGATGCATTTCTTGCGGTACTGAAAAGTTAATTGACCTGCAGGTCTTTAATAGAAAAGGAGAATGATCCAAATGGATCTTAATTTCGAGCTTATATTGACCGTAATCTTCCTTGTGGCAGCTGTCTTCTGGCTGCTTAACAAGTTTATGGTCAAGCAGGCTGAGGGGCCTGTCGAGTTTATGGGATCGCTGGCGCCGGTACTGGGTTTAGTGTTGGTGTTGCGCTCCTTTGTTGTCGAGCCGTTCCAGATTCCATCATCGTCCATGGTGCCAACCCTGAAGGTCGGCGACTTTATCCTGGTCAACAAATGGACTTACGGTATTCGCCTGCCGGTTGTGCGCAATAAGATTGTTGAGATCAACTCTCCACAGCGCGGCGATGTGATGGTATTTTTTCCGCCCCATGAAGAACGTTACTTTATCAAGCGCGTTGTCGGCCTGCCCGGGGACGAGATTCATGTGTTGAATGGTGTGCTGTATGTCAACGGCGACAAGATGATCCAAAAAGTTCTCGCAGATGAACAGGCCGCACCCCGCTCAGTAGTCATGACTGAAAACCTGACCGGTGTTGAACACAGCATCCAAAAACGATTGCTTCCCACCAGGTTAAGCCAGAATTTTACCGCCGTAGTGCCCGAGGGGCATTATTTTATGATGGGTGATAACCGCGATAACTCAAGCGACAGTCGAGTCTGGGGGCCTGTGCCTGAAGATCGAATTGTCGGCAGGGCATTTGCCCGGTGGATGTTCTGGGATAAATTCCTCTCCCTGCCCAGTTTTGAACGGGCCGGCAAAATCCAGTAAGGTTAGTTGCCAGCAACAATTTAAAATATCTCAGGGAGCGTGATATGGGTATAAATAGTCAGAGGGGCATGACTACAACATCAGCGCTATTTACGCTGTTTATTTTTGGATTTATCTTAACCATCGCTTTTAGGCTTGGTCCCCATTATCTGGATAATAGAATTATCCAGAGTGCAATTGACCAGGTTGGCCAGTCCGATATCAATGGTAAATCAAATTCACAAATACGCAGGAAGATCGCCGATTTTTTTACCATCAACAATATTCGCGACGTAGATGCCAGAAAAGTTGTTATAGCCCGAAAAGATATCGGAACCCAAATAAGTCTGGACTACGAAAAACGAATCGAAATGTTTGGCAATATCGATGTAGTGCTTAAATTCAGCAACAGATACGAAGCTGCAGATAATATCGATGATACTAAGAGTGCCGAGCAAAATTATTAACCTGAGGATTATCCGTGGCGAGTAATGCCGAGCAACTCCAGGACCGCTTACAGTACCAGTTTAGCGACCAAGCTCTTTTAAAGCTGGCTCTCTCTCACCGGAGCTGCGGCAGTAAGAACAATGAACGGCTAGAATTTCTTGGCGATGCAGTGCTCGGGTTAACCGTATCCAACTTTCTTTTTCAGCGTTTCCCCGATGCCCGTGAGGGGGATCTCAGTCGTATTCGTTCACAGATAGTACGCGCAGAATCCCTTGCGGAGGTAGCGCGCTCACTCGACCTGGGTCCCGAATTACTGCTTGGGCAGGGCGAGATGAAAAGCGGTGGTCACCGCCGTGATTCAATCCTTGGCGATACCGTTGAAGCACTGATTGGCGCCATTTATCTGGACAGTGGTATGGCGGCGGCTGAGCAGTCAGTTGTCAATTGGTTCGGCAGTCAGTTAAATGCCGTCACTCTTGATACGCCAGTCAAAGATGCCAAGACCGGTTTGCAGGAATGGTTGCAGGCCCGGGGCAAGCCGCTGCCAGAATACCAGGTTGTAAAAACCCAGGGAGAGGATCACAGTCGCCAGTTTACTATCAGCTGCAAAATTGCCGATATAGCATCTGCCGCTGAAGCCACCGCCAGCAGTCGTCGCAAGGCAGAGCAGCTGGTCGCAGAACAATTATTAAAACAGCTCGAATTACAAAAAATGGGGAATAAGTAGTGACAGATACAGCAACGCGCTGCGGCTATGTAGCCATTGTCGGCCGTCCCAATGTGGGCAAATCGACACTGCTTAATCACCTGATTGGTCAAAAGCTGTGTATCACCTCGCGCAAGCCGCAGACAACCAGGCACACATTGTTAGGCATTAAGACAGAAGAAAATCTTCAGGTCGTATTTGTCGACACTCCAGGTATTCACACCAACCAGGAGCGGGCGATCAACCGGGTAATGAATCGTTCGGCTGCCAGTGTGATAGCCGATGTCGATCTGGTGATCTTTGTCGTCGATCGTTTCGAATGGAGCGAGGCCGATGAATATGTCGCCAAATATATCTCCAACTACGAAGTGCCGGTTATAGTGGCGATCAACAAAGTCGACCTGGTCGAAGATAAAGAGGAGCTGTTGCCCCATTTGCAGTTTCTTTCCGAAAAGGTCAATGCCGCTGACTTAATCCCCCTTTCAGCCCTGCGCAAAACCAACTTTGAACAGCTGGAAGAAAAGATTAATAGCTTTATGCCCGAAGCGCCGCATATGTTTCCCGAAGACCAGATTACCGATCGCAGTGAGCGTTTTCTGGCGGCAGAAATAGTTCGCGAGAAAATAACCCGCCAGCTGGGTGCCGAAGTTCCCTACCAGGTTACCGTTGAGATCGAACAGTTTCGTGTTGAGCAGAAGGTCACCCATATCAATGCCCTGATACTGGTAGAACGCGAGGGCCAGAAGAAAATTATTATTGGCAATAAAGGTGAGCGGATTAAGAATATTGGCCAGCAGGCGCGGGCCGATATGGAGAGCCTGCTGGGCTGCAAAGTTATGCTGAAAACCTGGGTTAAAGTTCGCAGTGGCTGGTCCGACGATGAGCGGGCACTGCGCAGCCTTGGCTATATCGACGAGTAAACTATTGTGCGTATAGAGGCAGAGCCAGGATTCCTGTTGCATTCGACGCCCTACCGCGAAACCAGTTTACTGGTCGATCTGTACAGCAAAAATCACGGGCGTATTCGCTGTGTCGCCAAGGGCTTTCGCAAACCCAATAAAAAGGGCATCAGTCGGCCAATCTTTCCCTACACAGAACACCTATTCAGCTGGCAGGGGCGCGGCGAATTAAAAACTCTGATTCAGGCCGATGTCACTCAGGCACCGGTTCAGTTGCAGGGAGCCTGCCTTTTCACCGGTCTTTATATCAACGAATTATTTTATCGCCTGCTACAAGAGCAGGATATGCATGAATATCTCTATCAGCAGTATCAAAACTATATTGCTATTCTCTGTCAGGGCCAACCCGATGAGGTTCAACTGCGCCATTTGGAAATGACCCTGCTCGAAGAGCTCGGTTATGGGCTGGTGCTGGATTGTGATGCCCAGACTGGCGCGCCACTGCAAGCTGACAGTTACTACCAGTATATTCCCGAGCAGGGCTTGCAGCTGTCGATCAACCAGCGCGGCCCTGCACAGGGCAGCTATTCCGGTAGCGACCTGATCAATATTGCCCGGGGAGAATTTTCCCAGGGCAGTCCATTGCGAACCGCCAAACAGCTTTTGCGCAGCGTGATAGACTTTTACCTTGGTGGCAGACCGCTGCACAGTCGCGAGCTCTACCGGCAGCACCTGCTGTCCCAGGCCTCCTGATAAGCAAACACGTTGTTGGAATTAGAACTATGAGCATAGCCATTGGCACAGATATTGTTGAAATTGCCCGTATTGCCGAAGTATTGCAGCGACAGGGTGAGCGTTTTATCGACCGGGTTCTCAGTCCCAGCGAAAAATTGCAGTACCAGGGCCACAGTGACGGCGTTGCATTTGTCGCCAAACGTTTCGCTGCCAAGGAAGCCATAGCCAAAGCCCTGGGCACAGGTATTGGTCACGGCGTAAGTTTTCAGGATATGGTTATCGGTAACGACGAAAAAGGCGCACCCTTTGTCGAATTAGCCAATGGTGCGGCTGAGGTTATGCAGGCCCGCGGTGGGCAAAAAATGCTGATTAGTCTTGCCGATGAGCGCGAATACGCCATGGCCTATGCTGTCCTAACCTAAGTGTATGCCCGTTATGCAAAACAATTATTAGCTATAACTCTCTTGCAGGGGCGCAGCCCAAAGCGTTAGGGCACAATAGCGCGCTGAGATTACAAGTTTGATTTGAGTAGCAATTAAAAGAGAAGCAATTATGCAGTACCCAACCATAGACCAGACTATTGGCAATACCCGATTAGTGCGATTGCAGCGAATGCCTGGCAATAGCTCTAATACTATTCTGGCCAAACTGGAAGGGGACAATCCCGCTGGTTCGGTAAAAGACAGGCCGGCGTTGAGTATGATTAGAAGCGCCCAGGATCGCGGTGAGATCAAACCCGGCGATCACCTGGTTGAGGCGACCAGTGGCAACACCGGTATAGCCCTGGCCATGGCTGCGGCAATGATGGGATATCCCATAACATTGATAATGCCAGATAACGCCACCGCCGAGCGGAAAGCGGCAATGACCGCCTATGGCGCAACATTAATTGAAGTGACCAAAGAGCAGGGCATGGAAGGTGCCCGCGACCTGGCTATGCAGATGCAGGCCCAGGGAAAAGGCAGGGTGCTGGATCAGTTTAATAACCCCGACAACCCTCTGGCGCATTATCGGGGAACCGGGCCGGAAATCTGGCGGGATACAGCTGGCGCAGTTACCCACTTTGTCAGCTCCATGGGAACCACCGGCACCATAATGGGTGTCTCGGCCTATCTTAAACAGCAAAATCCCGATATTCAGATAGTCGGTTTGCAGCCCGAAGACGGTGCATCCATACCGGGAATTCGCCGCTGGCCAAAAGCCTATCTGCCCGGTATTTTTGATGCTGCCAAGGTTGATCAAATTATGGATATCTCCCAGGCAGAAGCCGAGCAAACCATGCGCCGCCTGGCCGTTGAGGAGGG
>JBMYPM010000100.1:0-5524 GCA_049600275.1 Porticoccaceae bacterium
TTGCGGCGATAAGCACTGTATTGATAATCAATAGATAATCCACCCGCCATACAGCATTGAGCAGGTAGTTACTCCACAGCTCGATAAACGCTGCGCAAATCCCTGCGGCCAGCAGTACCAGGAAATAATTAAACAGGGCGATTTGACGCAAGGGCAGATGAATCAAGAAGCGCCGCCCCTGACAGAGGAAAACTGCACTGAGCAGCGCTATAAAAAATATTTCCAGGGCGATCTTGCCCAAAAACAGAAAATCAAAGGCAGAGATACCGCTGCGCACAAGGGTCAATAACACCGCCAACAGCCCGGCAATAACCAATAATCCCAGCAATCCCTGCCCGCGACAGAGGTCGGGAATAAAATAATTGTCTAATTGAGCCTGTTTTTCTCCTGAAACACTCATTCGAGTTATTGCTCATCCCTGTGATTAGCTATAATCCTAGTCGCGAAATAATAACTGAGCAAATAAGCCGCATGAGTCAACCTGAGAAAAACACTATGAATAAACAGTCTGCCCCGAAAACCAACCAGGCTTGGGGAGGCCGCTTTAATGAACCGGTCGATGAGTTTGTCGCTCGCTTTACAGCCTCTGTGAATTTTGACCAGCGCTTCTATCGCCAGGATATTCAGGGCTCGATTGCCCATGCAAAGATGCTCTGCGATGCCAGTGTATTAACGGCCAATGAGCGCGACCAGATTATCACTGGCCTGCAGGAGATCGAGGCGCAGATTGAATCCGGCGATTTTGCCTGGTCGGTGCCCCTTGAAGATGTGCATATGAATATCGAAGCTGCGCTTACCGATAAAATCGGTATCGTCGGCAAGAAATTACATACCGGACGCTCGCGCAATGATCAGGTAGCCACCGATATTAAACTCTGGCTGCGCGACCAAATCGACCAGATCGCCCCGATTTTAACCCGCCTGCAGCGTGGCATGATTGAGCTTGCAGCCGCTGAAGCCAGTACCATTATGCCCGGCTTTACCCATCTGCAAACTGCCCAGCCGGTGACTTTTGGTCATCATCTGCTGGCCTGGAATGAAATGCTTGAGCGCGACTACAGCCGCCTCCAGGACTGCCGCCAGCGACTCAACCAGAGCCCGCTCGGCGCCGCTGCACTGGCCGGGACTACCTATCCGATCAACAGGGAATACACCGCCGAGGCACTGTTCTTTGATAAGCCGACGGAGAATTCTCTGGACTCGGTGAGTGATAGAGACTTTGCTATTGAGTTCTGTGCGTTCTCGAGCATCCTGATGACTCACCTCTCGCGCATGTCTGAGGAGCTGGTGCTGTGGACTTCGGCCCAGTTCCAGTTTATCAATCTGCCCGATCGCTTCTGCACCGGCTCTTCAATTATGCCGCAGAAGAAGAATCCCGATGTGCCTGAACTGGTACGGGGTAAAACCGGTCGCGTAAACGGTCACCTAATCGCCCTGCTGACATTGATGAAAAGCCAGCCGCTGGCCTACAACAAGGATAACCAGGAAGATAAAGAGCCGCTGTTTGATGCCGTAGATACAGTGCGCGACTGTCTGCGCGCTTTTGCCGATATGGTTCCGGCCATTGAGTCGCGAAAAGAAGAGATGTACGAAGCGGCAAGACGCGGCTTTTCAACGGCTACAGACCTGGCTGACTACCTGGTGGGCAAAGGTATTGCCTTTAGGGACTCCCATGAAATTGTCGGCAAGTCGGTCGCCTATGGTATTGCTGAAAACAAGGATCTCTCGGAGATGTCTCTTGAGGAATTACAGCAATTCTCCACTGAGATCGGCGCCGATGTGTTTGATGTGTTGACTCTGGAAGGCTCTGTGGCAGCTCGCGATCATCTTGGTGGAACTGCTCCGGCACAGGTTACAGCTGCAGCTGGGCGCGCCCTGGCTAAACTCGACGCGCGCTAAAGCTTTTCTTTGGGCTTTTAACCAGCTGAGGTTCCTAAAAATTAAACTCAATCGTCTCGCCTGCCTGGGCCTGGCAGGCCTGGCTGAGCATTGAGCTAAGTGACTCACCGCTGACGGTGTTGCACCACTGATCACCGTTGAGCTTAAAATGGAAGCCTCCGGACTTAACCGCCAGCCATATTTCATTGACCGCAGATTGGCGTGACAAAATAATCTGCGAGCCATTGGCCTCGCAGGTGATGGTGAGCATACCCGCGCTGTTTTCATAGTCGAGATCGGTACCACTGTCATCGATAGTCTCCTCGATAGAGAACATCAGTTCATCGACGATCTGGTTAAACTGCGCTTCATTCATTCTTTTGCTCTCCACTGGTCTAGATTACAGGCTGGCGATAAATTCCATAGCCTCAGCGCACTGCTCGTACTGTTGGTATTGGTTGGCGCTGCGGCTATACTTGCCCACTAATTCAAGATGGGTTTTCCAAGGGCAGGAATTATAAACCATGTACCGACAATTACTTCCCCAAATACTGCGAAAAACCGGCCGATCTGCCCTGGCAATCGCCACTGGGGTTTTGCTGCTTGCAGGCCTTCACGGATGCGGCAACAAAGGCGATCTCTATCTGCCTGAAGATACTGCGACCACCTATCGCAATACTTCTGACACTTTAGCTAACCAACAGTAAGAACATTAAGATAATTATGCACAATGCCGTTACCTCCCGGAATGGGAACCTGTTTATTGAGGGCGTCGCTCTTGAAACCATCGCCACCCAGTATGGCACGCCGAGCTATGTCTACAGCAAAACGGCTATCAGTAACAATTTCCTTGCCTACCAGACTGCCCTTGCAGAAAAAGATCACCTGATCTGTTACGCGGTTAAGGCCAATTCCAATATTGCTGTATTGCAAACCTTAGCGGAACTGGGTGCGGGTTTTGATATTGTCTCCATCGGCGAGCTGGAGAGAGTTCTGCGCGCCGGTGGCGATCCTGCAAAAGTGGTTTTTTCCGGGGTGGCAAAGACTGCTGACGAGATGCGTCGTGCCCTTGAGCTGGGCATTCACTGTTTTAATGTCGAGTCAGAAGCCGAGCTGGAGTTGCTAAATGCGACAGCCGCCGCTGTTGATATACCTGCGGCTGTATCCCTGCGGGTTAATCCGGATGTGGATGCACAGACTCATCCCTATATTTCGACTGGCCTAAAAGAAAACAAGTTTGGTATTGATATTAATCTGGCCCCCCAGGTCTACCAGCGCGCCGCGCAGATGAGCCATATCAATATTGTTGGCGTCGACTGCCATATTGGCTCACAGCTTGTCGATATAGATCCTTTTGTCGCTGCACTTGAGCGTCTGCTTATGTTGGTTGACCAGTTGGCAGAACTTAATATCAATCTGCAGCATATAGATATTGGCGGCGGCCTGGGTGTTCGCTACCAGTCAGAAGAAATTCCTTCAGCAGGTGACTATATGTCGGCAATCCTGCCGCTGTTAGAGGGTCGCAGTGAAACACTGGTGCTGGAACCCGGCAGGTCTATTACTGCCAATGCCGGGGTTATGCTGACCCAGGTCCAGTACCTAAAAAGCAACGGTGAAAAGAACTTTGCGATTGTCGATGGCGCGATGAACGATATGATTCGCCCGGCACTCTACCAGGCGTGGATGGATATTCAACCGGTTAGCCCGGGAACTGCTGAAACCCACAGCTATGATGTGGTCGGCCCGGTCTGTGAAACCGGCGACTTTCTCGCCAAGGATCGCTCCCTGGCCATAAGTGCCGGCGATTATCTGTGCCTGTTTTCTGCAGGTGCCTACGGCTTTGTTATGAGCTCAAATTACAACAGTCGTCCAAGGGCTCCCGAATTGATGGTCGACGGCGACCGGGTTCATGTTATTCGCCAGCGGGAAAGTATCGAAGACCTGCTCAGCGGCGAGCAATTACTGCCTGGTGGGCAGGGATAAACCAGCTATGTTAATGAAATTTACCAAGATGCATGGCCTGGGCAATGACTTTGTCGTTATCGATGCGGTGACACAGAATGTTCGCGTTACCGCTTCAATGGCGCGCCGACTCTCGGATCGTAAAACCGGTATTGGCTGTGACCAGGTGCTGGTTGTCGAACCGCCTTCAGAGCCGGATATCGACTTTAATTACCGTATTTTTAACTCTGATGGCGCAGAGGTTGAGCAGTGTGGCAACGGTGCTCGCTGCCTGGCGCGCTTTGTTCACGATCGCCGCCTGACCGGTAAGAACCCGATTGTTGTTAAAACCTCAAATCGGGTTATGCAGCTCACCGTAGAGAGTAAGAAGATGGTCTCAGTGGATATGGGTGTTCCCGAGCTGGAACCGGCGAATATTCCCTTTGAGGCTCCTGAAAAAGCTTTGGTCTACCCTATTGATGTAGATGGCCAATCCTATGAAATAGCGGCGGTTTCCATGGGCAACCCCCATGCGGTTCTCAGGGTTGATAATATTGAGGATGCGCCGGTTGCTGAATTAGGCGCTAAAATAGAATCACATGCACGCTTCCCCAATCGCGTCAATGTTGGCTTTATGCAGATAGACAGCCGCGATGACATTAAACTGCGGGTTTTTGAACGCGGAGTTGGTGAGACTGAGGCCTGCGGTTCCGGGGCCTGCGCAGCCGCTGTGGCGGCACTTCAGCAGGGCTTGGTAGATTCTCCGGTGACTATGCAGCTGACCAGGGGAAGCTTAAAAATAGACTGGTGTGGTGAAGGCCAGGGGCTGATAATGACAGGGCCGACAGCAACCGTTTTTCATGGACGCATAAGAATATGAGCAAAGAGATCGAAGTAGAATCAACAGAAGAGACGGAAGCAGGACAACAAACCGACTCAAAGGAAAAAATAGTTCGCGAGTTCCTCCGCGACAATCCCACCTTTCTCGACGAGAATACCGATATTCTTGAATGCCTGGTGCTGCCCCACAACAGCGGTAATGCGGTATCCTTGGTTGAGCGTCAAGTTGGCGTTCTGCGGGATCGCAACAAAGAGATGCGCGCCCGCCTGGACAATATGCTGCAGACCGCCCACGACAATGACCTGCTGTTTGAAAAGACCAAACGCCTGGTACTCAACCTGCTGGAAGCGAAAAACCTCTCGGCACTTATCGAAGCGGTCTACGACAGTCTTGGCAAGGACTATGGCATTGAGTTCTATGGTTTGACATTGCTCGGAGACGAGAAAAAACTGCCACGCACTATGGCGCGAGTTTCAAGTATGGAAAAAGCCAATGAGCGAATTGGAACCCTGCTCGGTGCCAATCGCGCTGTATGCGGAATATTGCGCGAGGATGAGATGACATTCCTGTTTGGCGAGAGAGGCCGCAATGTTGGCTCTGTGGCTGCTGTACCCCTGCGCTATGACAACCTCTACGGCATTCTTGCGGTGGGCAACAGTGATCCCAATTTCTACAAGAGCAGTATGGGAACCCTTTTCCTGAGTTATATTGCGGAAATTCTTAACCGGGTACTACCCAGACACCTGAAATAAGCCCGCAGCTGGCCTCTAGCGGGAAGATTTTTTCTTTCCCGCTGAAGTGCCTCGCTTTTTACCCGAACTTGCTGGCGCGGCATTACGGCGTCTCTTCGAGGTCTTTCCCCTG